>JAKLFM010000040.1:0-16095 GCA_022711175.1 Bacteroidota bacterium
GAGGGAAATCATCAATCGAGCAGTCGCTCAGTCGCCTAGTCGCAGAGTCGTGCAGTCGCACAGTCGCGCAGTCGCCCAGTCGTGCAGTCGCTCACTCGTGAAGTCGTGCAGTCGCTCACTCGTGAAGTCGTGCAGTCGTACAGTCGCCCAGTCGTGCAGTCGTTCTCTCGTGCAATCACACAGTCGTCAAGTCAAATAAACACTTTATACCGAAAATGATCTACAAGAAATACATAAAGCGAGCTCTGGATATCATCCTTGCCGCAATTGCCATTGTATTCCTTTCACCCTTGCTGATCCCGGTAATGCTTATCTTGTGGGCAACCGGCGAGCATTATATTTTCTATGGACAGAAAAGAATAGGTTATAAAAACAGGGAATTTAAAATATGGAAATTTGCTACCATGCTCAAAGCAAGTCCTTCGCTGGGTACCGGCAGTATCACCTTGAAAAACGACCCCAGGGTATTGCCGTTTGGCCGCTTCTTACGGAAAACCAAGATCAATGAGCTGCCGCAACTATTCAATATCTTGTTGGGTGATATGACTTTCGTAGGGCCCCGACCATTGATGAAAGTTGACTTCGAAAAGTACAGTGATGAAATTAAAGCCATAATAAACAACGTTCGACCGGGATTAACGGGGATTGCATCGATAGTTTTCAGGGATGAGGAGCACCTGTTCGACAATCCCGGAATGGAACCGCACGAGTTCGACCGGTTAGTAATCGCTCCGTACAAAGGTGCTCTTGAGCTATGGTATCAGCAGCATTTGTCGGCCGTTATTGATTTCAAAATCTTGTTTCTTACCGCCTGGGTAGTACTATTTCCGCAAAGCAGGCTGGTTTACCGCTTTTTCAGCGATCTGCCTGATAAACCGGCACACCTGTAATACTATTCTCCATCAAAGCAGCTTCGGCTGCTTTTTTTATGTTATGCGATGATGTGGTTCAAAAAATAACACATAGTCACTACTTGTTCCAACACGTGGAATTAGAGCACAGCGGTAGTCCTGTCTTCTGACATTTAGTGCGGTACCTCATTGCATCGGTTTTTGTATTTGAGTTTTAGAGTTCTTGAGAATTGGAAAAATGAATTTAAAAAAGAATAAAATATCTCTGAGCGATTCTCAATGCCTCAAAATCAATTTTTGCGTTATTAAGAAACAATCTAGAAAAATGAAGGTTAGTGCGGTAAAATTCAAAATTTACAATGCTATATGATTCATATTCAATCACTTGAAAATTTAAACCGCACTAAAATTGATAAGCGTCAGAAGTCAGGAAAAAATAACACATAGTCACTACTTGTTCCAACACGTGGAATTAGAGCACAGCGGTAGTCATTTAAAAAACCTATGTGCTTTCTTATGTGTCTATGTGTCGCCGCCTGTCCCGCAAAGCGGGATGGTTCAAAAAACTTTAATATAAGGCCTGATAAACTCATTTTTTTATCAGACCGTCTTCGCTTTAAGCGCAAAAATTATCCTCTGCATACAATTCGACGCAAATACCTTTATATTAGCAGCCCGAAAAAAGGGGCTTACTCCACAGCCCGATCTCCTCAGCAAAAACAATCAGCATGAAATATAAGATACTCGATGTTGAATCGCAGCTCTTCAAACACAACATCATCCAGCTCGACGAAGGCACAACCGCCAAAGACTATGCCCGTTGCGAAGAAAAGATGATGGCCGAAAACTCACCGTACTATGTTCAGGTGCAACTCGATGCCAACGACCTGAAAGGTATCCATGCTTACGAAAGCCTTGGATTCCGTTTCATCGAGTTCAGGATTTTCAGACATCAGCAACTCGTTGATCAGGCCGTAAGTTCAAGGTACTTCTTCCCCTTCGGCTGCGAACTGCTGGGCGACGACAATGCCACCCGCAAAGCCATATTCGAGATCACGGCCCATCACGGCTCCCACGACCGTTTTACCCGCGATCCGCTTATTTCGAACGAACTGGCAAAAAAAAGGCTAGAACTCTACATCACCAAATCGCTCGAATCATATCCCCGTCAGTTTGTTTACGGGCTCATCAACCAGCAATCGGATGAACTCATCGGCATCAGAAACGGTATCTTTTCCGATCCGGGCATTGTGAAGTATTTCTATACTTTTATGAAGAAAGGTTACAACGACCCGAAATACACTGCCATGCTCGAAACCTGTGTGCAGGAAGCTCTTACTAAGCGAAAAATTACGAGGGTGGAAGCCATTTCGAGCGGTTCAAATGTTCAGGAAATGAACGACTCTACCCTGCTGCAAGGCTTCATTGTTGACCGGACAACCGTGCTGATGAGGAAAATCTTCTGAAAAGGAAAAACTACTGAAATCACAGAGCAATCACTTATTGTCTCTTGTTTTGGTACTGCCGGTAAGCCTGTCAAGTTTTCCTGAAAACCATTTTCCCAGCCAGAGCCATCCCAGCCATCCGGGAAAAAATCCCAGCGTGTTCGACATCTCATCCCGAAATTCGAAGGAGCGGCCTAATCCCCCTATTCGCTGCAAAAACTCCATGAACAAGCCCCACACAATCACGATAAGCAGAGGGATAAAAGCTTTTCGTCCCCTGAAGCGTTCGGGCCAGGCAAGGAACAGCAGGAAAGTAAGCCCTGCATACATGCACATATGGATCAGCTTATCGGCATAAGGGAAAATCATCACATCGGGCAAGTCGTCGGATGGCAGCAGACTGAGCACCGTAAGAAGGATGAAGTAGAGAAAGAAGAGAACTTTTTTTAACACTTGTCAGATTTTAATTTTTCGACGGCATGGCTTTACGACTGGGAGACTTCACGACTGAACGACTGAACGACTATACGACTGAACGATTAAACGATTAAACGACTAAATGACTGAACAACTATACGACTAAACAACTGAACAACTATACGCTTGCACGAATGAACGACTAAACGACTTCCTCTAAAGAATCGGCACATGAACGAAAACCGTTTTATAACGTCCATTTCTCAGGATTGTTGCTCATGTTGATAAGCATGGCGATGATGTGGTTGTATTTATCGTACAACTCTGCATGAATATCCTGTTCAATATATCCAAAAGATTTGGAAAAGTCAAGCCATACCTGAGTTTCGCCTGCTTCAGATTCAGAATCTGATAATTTTGAAATGAAGTTCTTCAGGTATCTGCGTTTGCGCCATGCTTCTGCAAGATTTGCACAGGCCGATCTTGAACTTCTTCTGATTTGGTCAGTAAGAGAGTACTTTTCTTCCTGGGGGAAAGATTTCGATAATTCATGAATCTCTAAAGCAGCCTCGTAAGCCAGTTGATAAACCTTCAAATCCTTATGAGTTCTGATTTTATCCATTTACAGGTATTTATTGCTTTTTCCTTTAAACCAGGGATCAATGATGCTTACAAATAAAGAACCTTAATTAACAGAAAAGGTTCACCTCCCCATCGTCCGGTCACGCAGTCGTGCCGTCGCCCCGTCGTGCCGTCATGCAGTCGTGCCGTCGTGCTGTCGTGTCGTCATGCCGTCGCGCTGTCGTGCAGTCGTGTCGTCGTCCCCTCGTCCCCTCATTTCCTCACAAAATACCTTTTCATCCCACCGAATTTCTCAACCCAGATCACCCAAAGAATAAATATCACCAGGTAATAAAACGGACGCAATACCCACAGGTGAATAAAATCCCAGTGTTGCGGCCAGTTGATCATCACCACACTGAGCAGTACAACCCGGATAATATTGATAAGAAACATACTGATCATTCCCATGGGTATGAACCATAATTTATGTTTCCAGGGGCCGGGGAAGAGCAGGAAGAGAATGAGCACCTGATACATCTGTTTGAAGCCCGAGCAGCTTTCGTTGATTTCGATGCCCCGGTTATTCACATTAAAATGGATGATATTTTTAAAATAAAGGGTAATGTCCATCCCTAAGATATGTTGGTCGATCCATGCGCTGGCAACATACACCATTTCTGATAACCATCCCGAGAATGAAAGCAATGCAGGTGTACCGTAAATGAGGTAACTGAACTTCCACCATAGTTTGTGAAAAAGGTAAGTGATGATGATAAAGAGAATTACATCAACAACAGGCCAAAGCTTATTCTTGCTGAGATATTCAGGAAATGTACGGTTCATAAAGCCAAGTTTAACCCGGCGAAGATATTAAAAAGCTCATACGGAAGCAATACCCATAAGGTGCAACCTGAAAAGCTGAGCTGGAAAGCTCCCCGGTAAATGGGTAATAATCAGAATAACAATAAGAGCAGACCGTGGTGTCCGGTACTATTCCTTTTTGCAGGAGCAGGTCATATCGGCGACAAAGAAAAACAGGCCAAGCAGCAGGAAGTTATAAGCCGGGTAAAAGTAAGTTGACCACATATGATTCCACAGGATGCCTCCTGACAGCACGGCAATTATACCGAGAATCATCATTACGATGGCCACAGCGCCGCTGGCCCAGGCAAGGGTTTGTAAAACTTTCTTCATGATATAGGCGTTTTTTACGATGAAATTATTCAGGTTAAGGTTCGGAGAGTAAATTTATGAAAGAATAAACGGAATTGTTCTGCTTCTCCAGAACTTTTCTCACGAGCACCTTAAAAATAAGCAAGATGCAGTAATTTTCATAAGGCCGGTCTGCACTATAGGATCTGGAGGACCGACCTTATGGAATTTCCGCCGGTTTTCAAGGGAGGAACATAGCCAGGACCTTGCGCAAGCAATGCAGAAGCAAGCGCAGGCTTAAGCGTCGGCGCGGTTTGCGTTGCGCAGCAGTTCCGACCCGTAGAAAACAAGTAAATTCCATATAGTCTTGATTTTTGCTCCACTTTGTATCAAGACAAAGTGGAAAAAAATAAACAATAATTAAAACCGGAATTTCATTGCCGTTCGGCCCCTTGTGGCAATGATTCCATCACAGCATTTTCAATCGCTATTTGAATCGAAATACAGGTTACAGGAAAATTTTACCTTTGGACAGGATAAACATCGCCATGATTCTGAAAATAGAAATTGGTTCAAAGGATATTTCCCTTACAGGAATTCATGATGCGTTGATCCCGTTGGGCAACAATCCTTGTCTGCCCGAAATCATCGCTAAAACATTTTCGTACGACACTATAACAATCGAAGTCGTTGATAATAAAGGTTATACTATCAGAATCAGTGCCTGCCTTTTCGGCAAAAAGATAGTTCTGCTCCCCCACTTTTCTTACGGGCCGATTATACCACCGGATATCGTTTCAGAGATTATTGAAGGCGTTAAAGCACAAGGCTACCATTGTGAATGGAGGCTTACGAACCAGGTTTCGGAATTTTGTGTCACCAGCAAGGTCACGACTTTCATCCGTCTCGCTCGCGACGCTCAATCACAATTCGCAGTATTTGACTCCAACCTCAGGCGAAAAATCAGGAAATGCAGCTCAAACGGGATTACTATAAAAAAAGGCGGACACGAATTATTGGAGGATTTCTACCTTGTTTACAGCCGCAGGATGCACCAGTTAGGATCGCCTGTTTTGCCGCAGCGATGGTTTAACAACCTTTTACAAGAATACTCCGGAGGCGAAGCATCAATATGGTGTGCTTATCAGGACAAAGTACCCATGGGTACAGCATTTGTGCTTGAATATCAGGGCTTTTATGAAGCCTGCTGGTTTGCCACACTCAGGCAATACAATAAGTTTTACATTTCATACGGACTAATTTGGGAAATGCTCCGGCATGCAATCACCCAATCGGGAAAAACCTTCTCGCTTGGCCGCAGCACATTAGGCAGCAGTGTGCATCGTTACAAACAGCAATGGGGAGGAGAGGATGCAGCACTCTACTGGAATCACTCCCATCACCCCGGCAAATCACTCAGAAGTTTTTCTTTTGTTTCGCAACTCTGGAAACTTGTTCCATATTCGTTAACTCTTAAGCTAGGCCCCTGGCTTGCAGGAAAGGTATATTGAGCGGAGAATCTTGATTGCTGATTGTTGATGATTGATTGCAAAATCTGAAATCTGAAAACCACATAGGCTCATAGGCACAACTTGTCCCGAATTGCAGGATAGTAAATCACATAGTTGGCTTTAATGTAAACCCTTCGGCACCCGGAACCCGGCATCAGGAACTTTCATTCTGAAATCTTAAATCATAGATCTTAAAACCATCCCGCTTTGCGGGTCAGGTGTGGGCTATGTGTTATTCTATCTTTAACCACATAGTCACAAAGTCACATATGGAATCACAACTTGTCCCGCTCTGCGGGATAGGTTTTTTCTATGTGACTTTCTATGTGCCCTACTGTGTCTATGTGTTATTACTTTTTTTTGAACCATCCCGCTTTGCGGGACAGGTGGCGGCACAACTTGTCCCGAGTCATCGGGATAGGCACAACTTGTCCCGAATTGAGGGATAGAAATCACATTGCTCGCTTTAATGTAAACCCTTCGGCACCCGGAACCCGGCACCCGGAACTTTCATTCTGAAATCATAAATCTAAAATCCAAAATCCAACATCCGATAAATCTCTACCTTTACCACCCAAACCGCACTCATGCGCATCCTTACTTTCGACATAGAGGACTGGTACCATTTCCTGGAACATCGTTCAACAAAAACGGCCAACCAATGGTCGGCTTTTGAACCAAGGGTGAGGCAAAATACCTATCGGATTCTTGACTTGCTTGAGCGATCGGGCCAAAAAGCAACTTTTTTTGTTATTGGATGGATAGCCGAGAAAAATCCGGAAGTGGTGAAAGATATTGCTTCGGCGGGACATCAGATAGGCTTGCACTCATACGGACATCAGCTGATCTGGCAGCAGACAGAAGAGGAGTTCAGAAAGGACCTGCTTAAAAACATCAGTGTACTGGAGAATATACTAGGGAGGAAAGTTACTATTTACCGTGCTCCGGGATTCTCAATAAAGAAACACAATACCCATGCTTTTGAGGTGATGGCAGAAGCGGGAATTACCGCGGATGCCAGCATTTTCCCTGCACTTCGCGCACATGGCGGTATGCCTGATTTCCCATACAACGAGCCCTGCCTCATACAGTCGGGTGGAATTACTATCAAAGAATTTCCGGTAAACTATAATCATATCGCCGGATTTCGCACCGTGCTCTCAGGCGGTGGCTACTTTAGGTTCTGGCCCTATTTTGTCATCAGGAGTTTAACAAAGAGGGCGCCGTATGTAATGAGTTACTTCCATCCCCGCGATTTCGATATCTCCCAGCCGCTCCTGCGCGACCTTGGCCCCTATCGCAGGTTCAGGGCTTATTACGGCTTAAGCCACAGCCTCGATAAACTCGAAAAATGGATCAGCGATTTCCATTTCACCGACCTTGCCACAGCCGACCAATCCATTGACTGGGATAACGCACCGGTAGTAAAATACGGGACGCTGCACGCATAGATTCCCTTCGTTTTACTGCATCGTGACTCACCATCATGCCCAATATTCTTTGAAAAGGACGACATTAAGCTAGACCCATTGGAGCGCCTTGATGGTAGCCCCGTAGGGGCGACATTATGGTAGCCTCGTAAAGGCGATATTATGGTAGCCTCGTAAAGGCGGCATTATGGCAGCCCCGTAAAGGCGGCATTACGGCAGCCCCGTAAAGGCGGCATTATGGTAGCCTCGTAGAGGCGATATTATGGTAGCACCGTAGGAGCGGCATTATGGTAGCCTCGTAGAGGCGATATTATGGAAGCACCGTAAGGGTGACATTATGGTAGCCCCGTAGGGGTGACATTATGGTAAATAAAATCGTCTCTATAACTCCACCCGATAAAAATGGTTATCACCTTTTAAACAGTTAATGATAAATAAAGGCATGTTTAGCACATCTCAACTTGTCAATGGCATAACAAACATGAAGAGCAAATCGCAAATCATCAACATTTTATTGATTCTGAACAGTTTGCTCTAATACAAAATAAATCATAACCGAAAACAAACAAGCATTCAAATGCCTTAGCTTTGCAGCACTATTCATAATAAAGAAGAGAAAGTTTTTTACTGCTTTTTTGTTGATATTTCAGCCTGATGGAAACCCTTGTTAATCTGTATTTCAGATACTTTCTGCCTGAACAGCGGTTATATCTCGCCTTCATCCTTGCGCTGATGCTGAGCTTTTATCTTATCCCTGTCATTATCCGGATATCGAAAGCCAAACATCTTTTCGACCAGCCCGATGACCGTAAAAATCACAAAGGTACCGTTCCAAACCTGGGAGGCATTGGCATTTTCATCGCGATAGCAGTGGTGAGTCTTACGCTTATCAATACCTGTGGTATATCCTTTCAGAACAACTCTTCGAGTATGACTGCCCTGCCTGCCATCATAGCCGGGGTAACGATACTTTTTTTCATTGGCATGAAAGACGATCTCATCAACCTGCGTGCCCGTAAAAAACTCATTGCCGAAATCGTTGCAGTTATGGTATTGATTGTTATTGGTAACCTTCGTCTCAGCAGTATGCAGGGCATGTTTCATATCGGTGATTTGAGGTATTCGGTAAGCATTTTGTTCTCGCTGTTTGTAGGCATTGTGATTATCAATGCCTTTAACCTCATCGACGGTATCGACGGGTTGGCCGCATCCATCACCATGATGGCCAGCGCTGTGTTCGGATTTTTCTTCGCCCGTTCAGGCGACTGGGAATATGCTATTCTTGCAGCCACTATTGTCGGTGCACTAATCCCATTTTTCCTGTACAATGTATTTGGCCGAACCAACAAAATATTCATGGGCGACACAGGTTCGCTTATCCTGGGATTCCTGATGACAGTGCTGGTATTCCGGTTTAACGAACTCAATGTAAACCGCACCCTTATTCCCCGATTGGTTGCCGCTCCGGCATTTTCATTCGCAGTGCTTATACTGCCCATGTTCGATACAATCAGGGTCATGGCAATAAGGTTATACCGGGGTAAAGGTATTTTTACTCCCGACCGCAGGCATATTCATCACCTGATGCTCGACCTCGGGTTTACACATCTTCAGTCAACCGCAATCCTCCTGGCATTCAGCCTCGTTGTTATTGGCATTGCTTATTATCTCAATTTTCTTGGCAACTCAGCACTTGTATATATCATCCTTGCAATCGCATTCACGTTCACATTTACGATGTATCTGCTCTGGCGTAAGAAAAACATCAGAAAAACCGGGGTAAAGGACACCACTCACGCTCATTAATATCCCTCAACTACCGGGCATCTGACCTATGATTACCCTTTCCATCTATTTGGGGTAGAAAGTCACTTAGAAAAGTCCTATGTTTAACCTATGTGTCTATCCCGATGACTCGGGACAAGTAGTGTCGCCGCCTGTCCCGCAAAGCGGGATGGTTCAATAACATTAACACATAAAAAAGTCCTATGTGTAACCTATGTGTCTATGAGTCTATGTGGTTAGAAAGCTCTGTAAACCTGTGAAGATTGATAATGTGTCAATTGTGGTTCAATAGTTGTCTAACCCGTCTGCCCCGCAAAGCGGGGTAGCTCAAAATGCATACAGCAGCGTATAAGTATCTTTCCTATTTTTACTTCATCAGTTAACACAATCGATGTCAGCCTTCATCCATTCAATAAATGCTGAAACTTGACAGTTTGGATTTTTCTTATAGTTGAAATTGCATGAAAAACTACAGAATCCTGATCACTATCTTCCTGGCCATGCTTATCACTAAATACGGCCATGCCCAGTATGTTCCGCTCGATAATACATACCACGACCGGCTCATGCAATACTATCAATCACACGGCCGCTCATTCCTGTCGTCGATGAAGCCTTACCTCTTTCAGCGGGATGACAGTGCTGCCGTTTTGGAACAGGAATTATATCCTGATGTGGCACACATCAAGTATCATGAGCGCTGGATCCTCCGAAAAGTATTCAACGAGAACCTGGTCCGCTACCATACAGGCGATTTCAGGCTTACTGCTGACCCCCTTTTTGATTTCGGCGCAGGAAGAGAATCTGTTGAATCTAAAAATACCTGGAAAAACACCAGGGGCTTAGCCATGACAGGTGTCCTGGGTCATAGTTTCTCATTCAGCACTGAAATTTATGAGAATCAGGGAATATTCCCTTCATATATTGATTCCATAACCAGGGCATATGCCGTCATGCCCGGGCAGGGATTTGTGAAATCCTTCAGGGACGGCAAAGGCTTCGATTATTTTTACAGCAATGGTTACCTTAATTACAGCCCGTCGAAATATGCCGATCTGACGCTGGGCTACGGGAAAAACTTTATTGGAGATGGCTACCGGTCCATGTTACTCTCAGATGCCTCTTTCAATTATCCATATTTTAAGGTTACCGCCAATTTCAGCAAAATCAAATACACCGTCCTGTATGCCCAATTCATGGACCGCCAGACACCTGATCCAACCTTCGGGTATGCCCGCAAATGGAGTACCATGCACTATTTGCAGGCGTTGTTATGGGGAAGACTCAGCATCGGGTTTTTTGATGCCGTGATTTGGGAACACAACGATACAGCCAGTTACCGCGGTTTTGATGTACAGTACCTTAATCCCGTTATTCTGCTCCGGCCGGTCGAAGAATCCTTTCGCTCGCCCGACAATGCCATGATGGGAGGTACATTCAATTTACGTCTGAATAGAAATTTCAATTTCTACGGGCAGTTGTTTCTCGATGAGTTCAAACTCTCGCATATGCTCAAAAATGACGGTTGGTGGGCAAATAAGTATGGTTACCAGTTTGGCATCTCAGGATGGAACCTGTTAAATATCAAGTCACTTAATGCACGTATTGAATACAACCAGGCCCGTCCTTACACCTATTCATACATGCGGTCGGTCGAAAGCTACAGCCACTTCAACCAGCCGCTGGCCCATCCTATGGGCGCCAATTTCCGCGAAGGAGTATTCATGGCATCATACACAACCGGCAACTGGATGGCCAATATAAAAACGGTTTTCGCCGTTTACGGTGTTGATACAGCAGGCAAGGATTTCGGGAAAAATGTCTTCCGTTCGTATTATGACGCTGTCAGCGAACTCAATAATAAAATAGGCCAGGGATTGAAAACCAATTTGTCGGTAATAGATGCGTCCGTTTCATACCTGCTCAACCGGCGTACCAATATGCGGATAGAATTTGGCATCACCTCAAGGAATGAGCATAACAATCACTATGACAAGCAGATGTTTTGGATTTATGGAGGAATAAGAACCGGCCTCCGTAACCTCTATTTTGATTACTAACGATGCTAAGAGGCTGTCTCAAAAGCCTCTGTGAAACTTTTTCATATTTCTCAGCGAAATTCTGTGTAATTCTTAAAATATTGTTGCACAGAGATTGCATAGATATAATGACAGACCCTTAGGGTGACACAATAATTGCGACATTATAGTAACCCCGAAGGGATGACGCGATCATTGCCTCGTAGAGGCAATATTATGGTAACCCCATAGGGGTGACACAATTATAGCGATATTATGGTAGCCCCGTAGAGGCGAAATTTTGGTAACCCCGTAGAGGCGATATTATGGTAGCCTCGTAGAGGCGACATTATGGTAGCCTCGTAGAGGCGATATTATGGTAGCCTCGTAGAAGCGATATTATGGTAGCCTCGTAGAAGCGATATTATGGTAGCCTCGTAGAAGCGACATTATGGTAGCCTCGTAGAGGTGATATTATGGTAGCCTCGTAGAGGCGATATTATGGTAGCCTCGTAGAGGCGATATTATGGTAGCCTCGTAGAGGCGATATTATGGTAGCCTCGTAGAGGTGATATTATGGTAGCCTCGTAGAGGCGATATTATGGTAGCCTCGTAGAGGCGACATTATGGCATATTCTGCCTCCTGAATTCCAGAACTCAACTTGCCTGGATTCCACACTCAATGTTTTTGCAAGAAGTTGCAAAAACAATCATGCCAGGTTATAGCCCTCAACCGGTTGAACTATCTTTGTATGATAAATGTAATAAAGACTTTTTTCCGTAGCAAGATAAGAACATAACAGAAAAACCATAAAATAACTGCTTTATGGTAAAACCAACACCCAACACACACCATGAACGAAGGACGAAATAACAATGGACGGTTCACCAAAGGTCACCCTGGATTTAAACCCAAAGGCGCCGCCTCCCGGAAAAAGAAACAACAAAACCGGTTACTCGAACAGTTACTCTCAATTCTTGAAAAAGACCTGGAAAACGATTTGACCAACCTGACGCCCCACCAGCGTATGAAATTCTGGTTGAAACTAAACTCATTGCTGCTTCCTAAACCACAAAGAGTCCCTTATCAGCCCGACCACGAACCAGATTCCGAACCCGAACAAAAAACACCGGTCAAATTCACTTTCGAAGTCGTCACATCTGACCGGAATGACTCCACTACACCCGAAAATCAATAACTTAGCAACCCGGAACCCGAAACCCGGAACCCGGCACAAAAAATTCAGCTATGAAAAGTCGCATCCTACTTCTCCTTATATTCACACTGGCTTTGTTAATTCCAGTTTTTACCTTTTCACAATCATCCCGGCAAATGATCAATTTCGATAAAGGCTGGAAATTCGCCTTTGGCCACGCTGCCGATCCTGCGAAAGATTTCAACTTCGGCATTGCCAATATTTTTGCCAAGACCGGGAAAGCCGATGGGACACCCATGAGCCTGAAGTTCGACGACAGCAACTGGCGTTCGCTCGATGTACCCCACGATTGGGCAGTAGAACTGCCCTTCGTCAATTCAGCCAACTTCGACGTGATGGCGCATGGTTATAAGCCGGTTGGCGGACTGTTTCCCGAAACAAGCATAGGCTGGTACCGGAAATCGTTTACCATAAGCACTGCCGATTCTGGTAAACGGTTTGCCCTCAGGTTCGACGGCGTATTTCGCGATGCCATATTCTGGCTCAACGGCTTTTATCTTGGCAATAACAAAAGCGGTTATCTCGGCGCCACATACGACATCACGGATTATGTGCAATATGGCAAGCCCAATGTGATAACAGTGAGGGTTGATGCTACGCAATATGAAGGCTGGTTTTACGAAGGAGCAGGAATATACCGCCATGTGTGGCTCATGGAATATGAAAGTCTGCATCTTGACGATGGCAGCCTGTTCGTTTACTCAAAACTGTCAAATGGCAAAGCCTCGGTGGTTTGTGATGGAGCCATTGTAAATGAATCCCTTCAGCCTCTGACAGCCACTGTGCGTACGACAATTGCCGGCAGGGATGGAGTTGTACTGGCATCATCCAAGGAAACGAAAGTAACTGTTGCTGCCGGGAGCCGGGAATCCGTCATGCAGAATATTCAGTTGAAGAATCCCCGCCTGTGGTCATTATACGATCCCTACCTCTATAAAGTGATCACCGAGGTTGAATGCAACGGAAAGCTGATTGACAGAATCATGATCCGTCATGGCATACGTACCATACGCATGGATGCTGACAAAGGCCTGTTGCTCAACGGGAAACAGGTGAAAATCAAAGGCCTGAACAACCACCAGGATCATGCAGGGGTTGGCAGCGCATTACCCGATTTCCTTCAGTATTACAGGATACACCGTATGAAAGACCTCGGTGCCAACGCATACCGATGCAGCCACAATGCGCCAACCCCCGAACTACTCGATGCCTGTGATAGTTTGGGCATGCTGGTGATGGACGAAAACCGCCTGCTCAACAGCAGCGATGAATACATGGAGCAGTGGGAACAACTCATCCTCCGCGACCGCAACCATCCATCGGTTTTCCTTTGGTCAATAGGGAATGAGGAAGGTTATGTGCAGGAAAACAGCACCGGCAAACGTATTGCCATTAGCCTCATCAACAAGCTGAAAGAGCTCGATCCTACCCGTACCTGTACCTATGCTGCTGATCTTGGCAACGTTTTCAGCGGCATCAACGAAGTAATTCCTGTACGTGGATTCAATTACCGCCACAAATTCCTCGAAGCATACCACCTCGACCATCCCATGCAACCGGTAATTGGAACCGAAATGGGTAGCACTGTTACCACTCGTGGTATCTATGCGAAAGACACCATCCAATGCTACGTCCCCGACCAGGACATCACGGCTCCATGGTGGGCTTCGCGTGCCGAGGATTGGTGGCCGCTTGCTGCAACTAGCGACTGGATGTCAGGCGGGTTTGTCTGGACAGGCTTCGATTACCGCGGCGAGCCTACCCCCTACCACTGGCCCAATATCAACTCCCACTTCGGGGTGATGGATGTCTGTGGCTTCCCGAAAAACATATTCTATTACTACCAGTCGTGGTGGGATGAGAAGGATGTTCTGCACATCACACCTCACTGGAACCAGGTATTGGACTGGCGCAACCCGGTGAATGTTTGGGTGAACTCAAATGCCGACAGCGTAGAACTGTTCCTTAACGGCAAATCATTGGGCTTGAAAACGATGCCCCGTAACAGCCACCTGGAATGGAATGTGAAATACGAACCCGGAACACTGGAAGCCATTGGTTATCGAAACGGGAAAGTTATCAAGGCGAGGAACGAAACCACCGGTCCGGCTTACGAACTTTACATTATGCCATACAAAACTACTCTGAAAGCCGATGGCATGGACGGGACGGTGATAAACATCAGGGCTGTTGACAGGCAGGGGCGTGAAGTGCCCGATGCCATGAACAGGATTCAGTTTAAAATCACCGGTGATGCAAAGATCATTGGTGTTGGCAACGGCGACCCGAGCAGCCACGAACCTGACAAATGCGGAGACGGACTCTGGCAGCGAAGCCTGTTTAACGGTAAATGCCAGTTAATTCTGCAGGCGGGTACGACACCTGGTGTGATTAAACTCGAAGCATCCGCTACCGGGCTTTACAGCGCTTCAACCGAAATCCATTCGGTTCCTGTTGAAGATAAAAGCGAAACTTCAAAAAGGGAAAAAGTGAAAGTCTCAGGTTATTCGCTTACTGAGAAAATGCTTGGCGCCGATATTTCATTCCTGCCTGAGCTCGAAGCCAGAGGTGTCCGGTTCTCTGACAAAGGAGTAGAAAAAGATGCAATAGCAATTCTTAAAGATCACGGGTTCAACTATATACGGCTACGGATATTCAACAACCCCTCGCATGAAAAAGGTTACTCGCCCGGGAAAGGCTTCTGTGATCTTACACATACCCTCGCCATGGCAAAACGAATCAAAGAAGCCGGCATGAAGTTCATGCTCGATTTTCATTACAGCGACTATTGGGCTGATCCGCAGCAGCAAAACAAACCTGAAGCCTGGCAGAATCTGCCGTTTGCGGTCATGGCCGACTCATTGCAGGCTTTCACGGCACATGTTATCACCACACTAAAGCAACAGGGAACACCTCCCGATCTGGTACAAATCGGCAACGAGATCAACCACGGAATGGTATGGCCCGAAGGGCATATCGGTAATCCGGGCAACCTGGCTTTCCTCATCAATAAAGGAATCCAGGGCGTGAAGCAGATCAATAATGACATTCCCGTCATGCTGCACCTAGCCCTGGGTGGATAAGTTGAAGAATGCTCCTCCTGGCTCAATGCCATGACTGAACGCGGTGTGGATTTCGATGTACTCGGATTGTCGTACTACCCCAAATGGCATGGCAGTTTCGAAGACCTGAAGTACAACATTGATTATCTTATCAGCCATTACAGCAAGCCTGTCTGCCTGGCCGAATACACCATGCTCAAGAGAGAGATCAATGACCTGATCTTCAACATACCAGATAATAAAGGCATTGGTACCTGCATATGGGAACCTCTCAATACCTGGGAAGCCATATTTGAGAAAGACGGCAAGAGCAATGAACTCATCAATATTTATGATGAGATTGCGAAGAAGTATTTTGCTGGAAAATAATTCCCGGAATTTGGTGGTTCAAAAAAAAGTACTAATTTTGCACCCTCAAAAAGCTATGAGCATAGCTCATCCCGATAGCTATCGGGAAGTTCAGAGCATCCCGGTTACATCGGGAGGGTCCGTTGAGTGAAACTCTTTTGTTCTTTAATACTTTGGGAGCATAGCTCAGCTGGTTCAGAGCATCTGCCTTACAAGCAGAGGGTCCTTGGTTCGAATCCATGTGCTCCCACAAAACAAGGTTTCAGGAATCTCCTGGAACCTTTTTGATTTTTAA
>JAKLFM010000040.1:16192-29536 GCA_022711175.1 Bacteroidota bacterium
GCAGAGGGTCCTTGGTTCGAATCCATGTGCTCCCACAAAACAAGGTTTCAGGAATCTCCTGGAACCTTTTTGATTTTTAACATATGGCTTTGGTTTATATTCTATACTCTTCTTCATTAGGGAAATATTATATTGGTTCAACAACCCAGTCCCTTGAAGAAAGATTGCGACGTCATTTGTCCGATCACATGGGGTTCACTGCCAGCACTAAAGATTGGATTGTTGTTTACTCGGAAAAGTTTGCTGATAAATCGTCCGCTCTGATCAGGGAAAGGCAATTAAAATCATGGAAAAGCAAAGCAAAAATTATTGAGCTTTTATCCGGCAAACCGGAATAACCAATATTAGCTGGTTCAGGGCATCCCGATGCAATCGGGAGGGTCCTTGGTTCGAACAGAAGCCCGAAGGGCGGATCTCATGAGCAAAGCGAATAATCCATTCCGATTAATCGGGACAAGTAGTGCTCCCACAAATTAAAGCCACGTGAATACTGTGGCTTTTTTATTTATATTTGCTCCCCGCCGGGAGTTTAGCTCAGTCGGTTCAGAGCGCATGCTTCACACGCATGAGGTCGGCAGTTCGAGCCTGCCAATTCCCACATCAAGCCACCTCTTTCGGGTGGTTTTTTGTTTTATTCATTCACTGATCTGACTCTCATCCGGAATATGCTTTCGAACAATTCTCATCGAATTGTATTAACTTTATGTTGTGTTATTCAAATCAAGCATTATGAAAGCATCTGCTGCCCGCCGGAATTCTACCTTCTTTCTCAGGTTTTCATTTTTCTCATTCGTGCTGCTGTGGATGTTTATCATCAATGGTTGTAGCAAGGACAAAGGCGACCAGCCTGCTGAAAACAAATACCTGCAAACTTTCGAAAAGGTTGATTCGTACAGTGCCGGGTTTATAAAGGCTATCCTGGGAACCCAAAGCAACAACCATCCGGCTGTAAATTCAATCATCACCTCCACTGTTTATGGTATTGATATTTACAAAATTGCTTACAAAACCACCTTTAAGGGATCGGATGTCACCGCATCGGGATTGGTTTGTGTACCTGCTGCAGGAGGAGAATTCCCGATCATCAGCTTTCAGAACGGGACCAACACTTCACATTACAAAGCTCCGTCAGTAAACCCGAACGAACTCATGTACTCGCTCATGGAAGCTATGGCCGGTAACGGGTACATTGTTGTAATTGCTGATTACCTCGGGTTCGGGGCATCACAAAGCATGATTCATCCATATTATGATAAAGAATCCACTTCGCAGTCAGTGGTGGATATGATACTGGCAACCCATGAACTTCTAAACGATGACCAGGTTGAAGCTAAAAGCTCCGGCAAACACTTCCTGATGGGTTATTCGCAAGGCGGGTGGGCTACACTGGCGACATTGAAAATGTGCGAGCAAAGTTATAACTCCGAAATTCCTGTTGCGGCAGCATCATGCGGTGCAGGTGCGTATGACCTGATGGCTATGTCGGACTACGTTCTTGCTCAGCAGACCTTTCCCGGACCTTTATATCTGCCCTACTTCATCTATTCAAAAATAAATGCCGGCTATATAACAGGTGGGTTGACACAATATTTTAAGGAACCGTATGCAAGCCGCATCCCCGGATTGTTCGACGGCACCCACAGCAACGATGAAGTAAATGCCCAACTCAACGACACCATTGAAAAACTCGTGACCAACGAACTGAAAAACAACCTGAATACAAGTGCCGATTTCGCATCATTAAGGTCGCAACTTGCGGCGAACTCCGCCGGCAGCTGGAGTTGTAATGCAATCATAAGGTTTTATCATGGCACTTCCGATTTGAATGTGCCGCCCGAACAATCGGATATTATTTATACCAGTTTTATCAACACAGGCGCAAGCTCCCAAAAGGTCTCTCTAATGCCGCTGGAAGGCCTTACCCACGAAACCGGGCTCATACCCTGGGGCATAGAAACCATCAACTGGTTCAACCAGATAAAATGATCACAGAACATCATTCATGCTCCAGTGTCATAAATTTATCAAATAGCAGCAGGACCATATCAGGAATGCCGGTTTATATGAATTGTTAAGGCACAACATCAGGGCAGCTAATATCGGTTGGCAGCATTTTCATACATTTGTTGTCATGAGTCGCCGCATACATTATAAAATTCTCCCGATCGTTTGCTGTATTGCCATGCTGACACTGGCATCGTGCAACACTACCAAAAAAGTTGAGAAACGCGGCGGATACCTATTAACCAAAAATATCATCAGAATTGATAACCCCTATTTGCCTTCTGACGAAGTTGAAGGCTTCATCCAGCAGAAAGCCGTAAAAAATACGCTTACATATTTCCATCCGGGTGTTTGGATATACCGGCATACCATATCAGGCAAGCAATCAGGCTTTAAGAAATACCTGAAGCAGGCTTTCGGCACCGAACCTGTATTATACGACAGCAATCTTACACTCCGCTCAAAAGGCCTTATCAGGCAGTATGTTGCCGACAAAGGTTTTCCGAACGCAAGTATCACCTCAGCCAACCGTTACAAAGGAAGTCATGCTCAGGTCGTTTATGATATCAAATCCGGATCGCCTTATGAGGTGACATCATTCTCAACCGATATTCAAGACACTGCCATTGAAGACCTTTACAACAAATCCGCCTCCGAATCACTGATTAAGCCGGGAATGATTTTCGATACCTATGTTCTTGACGATGAGCGCGATCGCATCACTTCAATACTTAAAAACAAAGGTTACTATACATTTTCGAAAACCGACATTCGCTATACGGCCGATTCCACCCTTGGTAACCATGCAGTAAGCGTTGTTCTTGGTATTGATAAACTGAGAATCAGGAATAACCTGGCGTCCGATTCTGTTACGACCATTGATTATCCAAAATATTATTACCGTAACGTTTACATTCACAACAACATAGATGCACTTGCTGCTGAAGGGATTGTTCCTGATACAGTTATCGTCAAATCCTCTTTCACGCCCGACAGCACCTCCGACAGCAAGTTTTTTATCATTGAATCAGGAAAAACCACGTTGAGGCATTCAACTATTGCCGATGCCATTGTGATAGCCCCGGGTCAGCCATTTACACTTGATGCCGGAAATCTCACCTACAAACGCCTCGTAAACATGTCGGCAATACGTGCTGCCACGTTGAGTTACAGTCCTGTAAATCAGGAAAAACTCAAAGCCGGCGAAAAACAGTTGCTCGACTGCAACATTAGGTTATCGCATAACCCGGCATTTATCCTGAACATCGGCACCGAAGGGACAAACTCAGGCGGCGCATTTGGCATGGGAGTGAATACACTGCTCATGAACAGGAATATCTTCAAAGGTTCGGAAGTATTCAGGATTAAGCTCACAGGCGCAGCCGAAGTGCAGGGAAACTTACCCGAAGGCGAAAACACCAACAGGTTTTTGTTCTTCAATACTTACCAGGCAGGTATCGAAACCGGCCTTGACATTCCACGTTTGCTCATTCCGTTCAACCTTATTAAAAGTTCGCTTAATTCATTGTCGCGTACGTCGTTAAGCGGTGGTTACAATTTTGAGAAACGTCCTGACTATACTCGTAACATTTCCACATTCTTCCTCTCGTACCAGTGGAGCAGGTCGGAAAAAACCAAACTGATTTTCACACCCGTTGAAATGAATTATGTAAGCATTAAAACCGATTCAAGTTTCCAGGCATACCTTAATTCACTTTCCGATCCTTATTTTGTAAGCCAATATTCCGATCACCTGCTTACAATGATCAGAATAAACATAACACATACCAACCAGATGCTCCAAAAGCAGAATAAGTTGTATTTTCTGCGTTTTACAATTGAAACGGCCGGAAACATGCTCAGGCTGTATGATAACCTTGCCGGCTCAGTTAAAACCGATAACCAGTATTTTGAGCATCTTGGTGTGAGGTATGCACAATATTTCCGTATTGATGCCGACCTACGCCATTTTTGGGAAGTAGCCCGTAAGCGCACCATCGCCACCCGGCTGATGGTTGGAACAGGCGTTTCTTTCGGCAACAGTGATGCCTTACCTTTCGAAAAAGGATTCTGGCTTGGCGGAGCCAACGATATGCGGGGTTGGAAATTCCGGTCACTGGGTCCGGGCACGTACACTTCTCCTTCTATCCGGTACGACCGTACAGGCGATATTATGATGCAGGCAAGTATCGAATACCGTTTTCCCATCTACAATTTTATATATGGAGGCTTGTTTGCTGATGCCGGCAACATTTGGCTCAGCAATGAAAACCCCGATTTTACCGGCGGCGAGTTTGAATTCGGGTCATTGTTTAATCAGCTCGCGCTTGATACCGGCTTCGGCCTGAGATTCGATTTTTCGTTTTTCATTTTTCGCCTCGACTGGGGTTTAAGGACAAAGAATCCGGCACTTGAAAATCAATGGTTCAGTGCTGATGATTTCAGGTTGCGTAAAGCTGTTTGGAACTTCGGCATCGGTTATCCTTTCTGATTCTTTTGGTTATTTTTTCACTCCGGAATATGGATCAGCAAACCATACGACAGCAAATACTCAGGCAGTTTCCATATTCACCGACTGCCGGGCAGGAGCGACTGATTGAGATGTTATCGGCATTTGTGAAAGACACGCCGGGCAATTTCCCTTTGTTCCTGCTCGAAGGCTATGCCGGCACCGGCAAAACAACTGTGATAAGCGCCCTTGTGAGAATACTCATGCCGGCAGGATATACGCCGGTGCTGCTTGCGCCCACAGGCCGGGCTGCTAAAGTGTTTTCATCCTACGCCGGACGTCCTGCTTTTACTATTCATAAAAAACTTTACAAGTCAGGGATCGACAAAGAAGGCAAACTCACCTTCCGGCTCATGCCTAACAACATTCACAATTCATTTTTCATTGTGGATGAGGCGTCAATGATCCCCGATTATAACCGGCAGGCTGACAATGGCTTCGGATTTTCACGTAACCTGCTCGAAGACCTGATGGAGCATGTATTTTCGGGGAGCGGCAGCAAAATGCTTTTTCTCGGCGATACCGCACAATTGCCTCCGGTTGGCATCAATTACAGCCCGGCCATGGATGCCGAATACCTTCGTTCGTCGTACGGCCTTGATATCACCCGATTTATACTCACTGATGTTGTGAGGCAGTCGCTGGAATCCGGAATACTCTCCATAGCAACCGGTATCAGGATGAAAATCGGGATTTTCTCATCGTTCAGCCCGCTTTTCGGACGAGCCAACGCTTTTCCTGATGTAAGAAAGATCAGTGGTGATGAAATGCTTGACGCTTTGCACGAATGCTATTCACAATATGGCCTCGAAAATACGGTTGTAATCACCCGCTCCAACAAGAGGGCTAACCTGTTTAACCAGGGCATCAGGCTCAGAATTCTATCGCATGAAAATGAAATCGCTACAGGTGATCACCTGATGGTTGTAAGGAATAATTATTTCTGGCTGACCGAGGAAACCCACGCGGGATTTATTGCTAACGGTGATACAATCGAAATTGAGCGAATCGGTAAGATCGAAGAACTGTATGGTTTCAGGTTTGCCCATGTTACAATGCGTATGGTTGATTATCCTGATGACCAGGCGATAGATGTGATTTTGCTGCTTGATACGATCAACACCGAAACGCCATCGCTTTCCGAAACTGAGAGCCGCAGGTTGTATGAGGCTGTGCTGGAGGACTATTCCGAAATCACCTCCAGACAGAAACGGCTTGCTGAACTTCGTAAAAATCCACACTTCAATGCATTGCAGGTTAAACATGCCAATGCGCTTACATGCCATAAGACACAAGGTGGCCAATGGGAAGCGGTATTTATTGAGAAAGGCTACCTCACCAACGATATGTTAAACGATGAGTATCTCCGTTGGCTTTATACTGCTGTAACACGCTCAACCAAAGTTCTTTACCTGGTAAATTTCGAAGAGAAGTTCTTTGAATAACAAATGATTACTTTACAGAAAAAACAAAGCCGGCAGTTTAATTTGCCGGCTGAGAAATGGTGATCCGTCAATTTTTCCGGAGAGCGGATTATTCGAACGAGAGGATGGCTTCTTTAATTATGTTTATTGCTTCTCTCAGCTGTTCTTCGTTGATAACCAGCGGTGGTGCAAATCTGATAATATGTCCGTGCGTTGGTTTTGCTAAAACGCCAAGTTCTTTCATTTTAAGACAAACATCCCAGGCTTCCTTACCATTGTGAGGCTCAATAATTACAGCATTTAACAGTCCTTTGCCGCGAACGAGTTTTATCATTGGGCTTTTCACTGCCCCCAGTTCCTGCCTGAAAATTTTACCGAGACGGTCGGCATTCTCGGCAAGCTTTTCTTCCTTCACAACTTCGAGCGCTGCAATAGCCACGCTGCATGCAAGCGGATTACCACCAAACGTGGAGCCATGTTCACCGGGTTTAATGGTGAGCATAATCGGGTCATCAGCCAAAACAGCCGAAACCGGCATGGCGCCTCCTGAGAGTGCTTTGCCGAGAATGAGAATATCAGGTCTTATGTTTTCGTGGTCGCAGGCAAGCAGTTTCCCGGTACGGGCAATACCCGTCTGAACCTCATCGGCAATGAAAAGCACATTTGCAGCTTTACAGAGTGCATATGCCTTTGCCAGGTAACCTTCGTCGGGAACAAACACACCGGCTTCGCCCTGTATGGGTTCAACCAGGAATCCTGCAACATTTGGGTCTTTCAAAGCTTCATCAAGCGCTGCAATATCGTTGTATGGAATGGTCACAAATCCGGGAGTAAAAGGCCCGTATCCGTTGTATGCATCCGGATCGGTCGACATGGAGATGATTGTGATGGTGCGCCCATGGAAATTATTGTCGCATACAATGATTTTTGCTTCATTCTCGGGAATTCCCTTCACTTTGTATGCCCATTTGCGGGTAAGTTTGAGGGCTGTTTCATCGGCTTCGGCGCCTGAATTCATCGGTAGCACTTTATCATAGCCGAAATATTCAGTAACAAACTTCTCATATACACCGAGCATATTGCTGTAGAAAGCCCTTGATGTAAGCGTAAGCGTTTGTGCCTGCTCAACCATGGCGTTTACTATCTTTGGATGGCAATGCCCCTGGTTTACAGCCGAATATGCCGACAGGAAATCGAAATAACGCTTTCCTTCAACATCCCATACAAAGGGACCCTGGCCTTTTGCCAGCACAACCGGCAACGGGTGATAGTTGTGAGCGCCATATTTATCCTCCAGTTTCATGGCTTCGGCGGAGGTAAGATTCTTTAAAAAATCGCTTAACATGATAATTTTAGTTAGGTTGAAACATGCAACGAAGGTAGCCATTTACCACGATATGGCAAAGCAGTAAAACAGCTTGGATTGAATGTAATAAGAATTCGCTGATTGCAGGTAAGGTGCTGATAATCTGTCCTATCACTCTTGTGCAACAGCACTATTATTCCGGATAAGTGACTTGTATTTTAATGAAGGTGATTGTAATAGCGGCCCGATATTAAGACTATCCCACATATCATCAACTTTTGCAATGGTGCTATCGTCCATTACAACAACATTAGGCCATTCGCGCTTGAAATCATCAAGCTTCTTTGATTTCATTGTACCGTCAATGGCCAGGGTGCCATGGTTTTCATTAGCAAAGAAACAGTCGCGGACAGGATCAATGTTGTTGGCAACTAACCAGACAATGTCGCCGGGATCCAGATCAAGTGCAAAGTCGTCAACATAAACCACATATCTGAATTCATTGAGCTTTCCTTCGGTAACTAGCCGTGTGTGTAAATTACGGATAAAGAAGGGCTTATCCTTTCTTACGGCCAGGACTATAAAAGGCAAATCTTCAGGAACCTCCAGTTTTTTGTACACCTGAAATTCATTCTCACCTTCCAGTAGCACTTTGGCAGAATGTAACCGGGGATGGTACTGAATGCCTGCAACTTGTCCGCTTTTTCGGGTTGCATCAATGCCCAGTTTGCTTCCGTATGCAAACGAGTTGCTGGCATGATCGAGCACATCAACAGGGCCGCGGTTAAAAATCAGGTCTGAATGAGGATCAGCATTCAGGAGTATCTCGGAAAGAACCGCTGCCGGGTCAGAAAGATCGGTATCGCCATCGAGCACAACCATTACTTTGTTAAACATCATCTGTCCAGCGCCCCACATTGCATTCATCACTTTGGCAGGCTGACCGGGGTATTTAGGATTTATTTTGGCTATAGCAATATTGTGGAAAACGCCTTCGGGAGGCATTACCATATCTATGATTTCAGGCGCCATCGTAAGCCTGATTGGTGCAAGGAAAATCCTTTCAGTTGCTTTTCCCATCCAGGCATCTTCCTGCGGAGGAATACCAACAATGGTAGCCGGGTAAACGGCATTTTTACGATGTGAAATGCAGGTAACATGAAACTTCGGGTAATAATCGGCCAGCGAATAGTAACCGGTATGATCGCCGAAAGGCCCTTCCAGAACTGGATCTTCCTGAGGGTCAACATAACCTTCGATCACAAAATCAACATCCGAAGGAACCATTAGGTCGTTGGTCAGGCATTTAACCAACTCAACTTTTTTTCTACGTAGAAACCCTGCCAGCAGGTATTCATCAATACCTTCGGGCAAAGGTGCCGTAGCAGAGTATGTGTAAGCCGGATCGCCCCCCAGCGTAACGGTTACGGGCATTTTGCGCCCAAGCCGCTTATACTCCCTGTAATGCGCCGCCGACCCTTTATGCAGGTGCCAGTGCATACCGGTTTCCGATTCTCCCATAACCTGCATCCTGTACATACCAATGTTACGCAAACCGGTTTCGGGATGAACAGTATGAACCGAAGGAAGTGTGATGAATGGCCCTCCATCATGAGGCCAGCAAGTCAATACTGGCAATTTTGACAAATCGGGGACATCCATAACAACCTGTTGGCATTCTCCGGTACCTTTTCGCGTCAGGGGTAACCACGATGCCACCTTGCCCAGCATGGGTAAAACAGAAAGCTTGTCAACAAACCCCTGCCTTGGCAAAGTCAACGTGTTAAAAAGCTGGCTGATCCTCTCGCCTACTTCATCCAGGTTGTTCACTCCCAGGGCAATACAAATCCGCCTTTCGCTGCCCATAGCATTGATGAGTACCGGGAATCCGGTTCCCGAATTCTCGAACAACAGTGCTTTACCATTGCTCTTACTAACTCTGTCGGTGATTTCACTAATTTCAAATTGTGGAGAAACTTTCGCCTGAATACGTATCAATTCTCCTGAAGTTTCAAGGCGGGAAATAAAATCAGACAGGTTTTTAAATGCCATAGATGATTATATTTTGATGAGTAGTAAATTTCTTAGGCGAAACTACGAAATTATAACAATAGGCCATTGCCGTGAATTGCAGAAAGGCAGTACCTTTGTACAGCAAAAAAGAATCTAAAACACTAAATATTAACACCTTATGAAAAGATTTCTCGCACTTTTTATTGTTGGAGTTACTCTTTATGGTTGCTCAGGATCTGACCAGAAAGCCGATAACCCCAATGCTGATCCGGCCAAAGATCCAAACAAGTTAGTAATCAGCAATGACCTCGAAAACGCAGCAGCAATCATTCCCTCCTGGTCAAATGAAAAAACAGTAGTAAAAATGGACGGTGCTCCTGCACATTCAGGACAGTTTGTCAGCCTCATTGATGATCAGTTTCAATATTCATACGGCTTTCATGAAACTATTGGCAACCTGAACAAAAAGCTTCCTAAAAAAGTCACTGTAAAGGGATGGATCTATTCAAGTATCGCGGCACCTGACATCAGTATTGTAATGGACATCAACGATAACGGCAAGCAGGTGGAATGGAAAGCCTATTCACTCACACCGGTTATCAACGAAGCTAATAAATGGATTGAATACAAAGCCAACTTTGATATTACCAAACCAATACAAGCGTCATACCTGATTAAATGTTTCGCCTGGAACCCGGGAAAGAAACTGGCCTATCTCGATGATTTTGAAATCACGATAGATTACTGATAAAGAGAAAATTCTCAAATAATAACGGGGATACAATCTGGTTGTTCCCCGTTTTTGTTTTTGCCGGTCAGGTAGGTGATCTCACCAGGCTATTCAGCCGATGATTTGCCAGAGATAAACTCTTTATTGCCGAACTGCTCCGGTTTTTTATTATCATTGTATTTCGACGGGCATTTTAACAGCAGATTACTGGCTTCAAAAACGGAGTCATTCTTCATTTTACCGGTTATTACAACCTGCTCCGATTTTTCAAAATCCTGTGGCTTACTGCCATTATATACGACCTTGCACTCACGGCCTTTCTCATCTGCCATATAAAAGGAAAATTCATTGGCATTAACCGAAGGTTGATAAACCACCGGCCTGCCGGCTGAAAGTTTTCCAATGATCTGATGTTCGCGTTGCGTATTACCCGCAGCCGTTTTAAAATCAGAATACGTATCGCTGCTCGTGAACAGGACAAGCAGCGTTCCGAGTGCAACCACAATGGCAAGAATAACTACTATATGTGTCTTTTTCATTCGAAGTCCTGCCTGTTGTTCACCTGGTTTTCGAGCTTTGTAATCTTGCGGTCGAGTACAACGAGGTAAACGGCTAACCCGATAAAAATGGTTGCCAGCACCGCAATTACCACTATTAATTTCGATTCTATCATATCAACTCCTTCAAACTTTAAACTTTAAACATCAAACTTCAAACTCTCAATCATTCCGGATTATCGTACCTGTACTTCAATCGTATATACCTGATCCTGAGTTGAAGTATCCAAATAGAGGTCAATATCCACCCGACAATAGCAGGATAAAAAACCAGTCTCATCACAGGTTGCATGGTAGCTACGGTTGAAGGGTTGCCGCCGGTGGCAGGGTGTAACGAACTGGTTGCCAGCCTCGGCAGTATGCCTATAAATACAACAAGCATTACGAAGGCAAAGATGTTGTAAACCGCAGCAATACGCCCTCGTTTACTGTCTTCATCGATCGAACGGCGAAGAACGAGGTAGGCAAAGTATGCCAGGATTGTAACTGCGGCGCCGTTGAGTTGAGGATCGTTCGTCCAGGGAGTTCCCCAGGTAAACGTAGCCCACTCCATACCGGTGACAATTCCCAGCATACCGAAAAACAGGCCCGTATTTACCGCCTCTGAGGCAATCAGGTCATTCCACATATTGAACTTCAGCAGGAAGCGGATACTGTTGACAAGTGAAATGATGAACAGCACCATCATGGTAAACCACATGACCACGTGGAAAAACAGGTTCCTTATTGATTCATGAATAACCGGCAGATCGGGTACTTTTATCAGGAAACCCGCAATGATGCTATAAAACACCAGGACTAAGCCCAGCAATTTCCACCAATTTCTTCTAAAATTAAATGTCATGTTGTACCTGGTTTTTCTTTCAAATCATTAATCGCGCCACAAATAGGGAAACAAAACGTAGGAAAGGGCGATTACAATGACATTGATCAATAATAACGCTAAAATGTAACGAATGTTCTCACCCCATGTCCCAAAATTCAATGCTGAGCGCGAAACTTTCATCAGGGTCAGTAGTAATGGCAACACCACCGGAAAACTGAGCACCGCCATGAGTGCAAAATTGTTGTTGGTGCGCGAGGCAATAGCAGCTATCATTGTAAGTATGGAGGCAAATCCGAAACTTCCGAGGAATAATGCAGTCACGAATAACGGATAATTGGTTATAAACTCTCCCATTAAAAGTGAAAACACAAGCAGGCAAATCACCGAAAGTATTCCCATCAGGATAAAGTTGTAGATAATCTTTGAAAGAATGATACTTTGGGGGCTTGCCAGGGTGTAATAGTATAGTTGCCTGTTCAGGCTTTCCTGCACAAAACTCTTCGAAACCGCATTCACTGATGCAAACAACATGATAATCCAAAACAGGGCGTTCCAGGTTGTAGTGTCCACTATCTTATTGAAAGACAGATAACTCACAAAAACCGTGGATACCACATAGAGCAAAATACCATTGATGGCATAGCGCTGCTTGAGTTCCAGCTTTATATCCTTGTTTATCAGACTTGTAATTTCAGATACGGCCATGAGCAGGTAGTGAGAACGACAAAGATATAAAATACCATATATGTTTACAAACCTGCTTTGAAGTCGAGCGCTCAAAAAAAGATGAGGTCGCATAAGGCGGCCTCATCTTACAGTAAATCAGCAAGTAATATTACTTAACAATAAGTTTATGTGTGTACTGTTTTTCGCCAACAGTTACATTGCAGAAATAGATTCCGCTGTTGAAACCGCTTCCGTCAATGGTAAGGGTGTGCGAGCCGCTTGCAAGTGTGCCGTAATTGTGGCTGTAAACAACCTGGCCGGTAATGGATGATACCTTTACGCTAACTTTTGCATTGTTAACCAGAACTACATCTACTTTGGTGGTTCCGGTAAACGGGTTAGGATAGCTGGTACCAACAATTGACTGGGCTTTGGGAGGATTCTGTGTACCTGTATTCACAAACATGGCATCCGTTACTTCCAAGCCTTTCAGGTAGTTGAAGAAAACAGGAGCATCAGCGTTGTTATTGTTGGTGCTGAGGTCAGTGATAGTGATCGGGATATAGGTTGTGTTATCACCATCAATTGAAGTGGGCGATACATACATGAAGTAGCATGTACCCAGAACATCGCTGTCGGCAGTCATGTTCATCGGACCGGTGTTCATGTTGCTAACGATGTCGCGACCCCAGATCTGAATATCGGGATACAGATCCTGGTAAGGTTCTTCAAGTCCCCAGAGATCAATATCGGTGTCAGTCCAGGCAACAAATACTTTGGTACCGTCGCTGCTTACCGATGCCTGAAGGCGGTGGTCGAAACCAACATTGCCTGTTGAACTGGTGAAACTTGATTGAGCTGTACCCACACAGTCAGTATCGAGCGTATCAACAAAATTGCCCATCCACTGGTTAGCATTCACATTGTATTCAAATTCGAAAATTTTCTGCTTTTCAGCCGGATAGTAGTATCCGAGTGAATCGGGATGGATACTTGCTGCTGATGAAGTAATTGCAAAGAGGTGAAGATTGTCGTATGCATCAACAACGCCATCCATTTCGAAATTGATGTAGTTGGTTGTACCACTGTCGAAGTAGATTTCGCCAAACAGAGGAGCTACCCTGCCCGGGTGTGCCGGAAGGTCGTAGAGATGAGCATATACATCGGGCAAACTGCCGAAATCGAAGTAATCAATAGGTGTCCATGTAGTACCGCCATCGGTGGTTTTGAAAACGATGGGATAATACGATGAGCCTTCGGTTGCGCGGGCATCAATACCGAGTGTCCACATGTAACCAATGCTGCCGTC
>JAKLFM010000041.1 GCA_022711175.1 Bacteroidota bacterium
ATACCGCAATGAATACGAAATGAAGGTAGGGCGGTTGTCGGACTATCGAATGGCATTGCTGGGGCGTATTATCCTTATTTCGGTCGCCCTCATGGTTTTTGCATTGTTCATGCTCACTTTCAGGCGCGACATTTTTATCAGGAACAGGAACATTGTGTTGCTGCTTTCGCTTATCACCATAATGGTTTCGGTCACCACATTCATTGTCAACCGCGACGTAACCTGGCTCAATGCCGTGCCCTTGTGCCTGGTGCCTATTTTTGTGCGTACATTTTACGATACGAGGCTCGCGTTGTTTGTACATATTATTACCATCATTATCCTTGGTTTTATTGTGCCAAACAGCTTCGAGTTTTTATACATGCAACTCATTGCTGGCATAATCACCATTATCTCAATAACCAGCCTTACACGCCGCTCGCAATTTTTCCTCACATCGTTATGGATATTTGTTACCTATTCACTTATATACCTCGGTATGACATTGTTGCAGGAAGCTACTCTGGCAGGCATATACCGGTTTAACTTTATACTGTTTGGCATCAGTGCGCTGCTTACCTTACTAAGTTATCCGCTGATATTTGTTTTTGAAAGGATATTTGGCATGGTGACTGATGTTTCGCTAATCGAGCTTTCGGATACACACAGCAGGTTGCTGCGCGAGTTATCGCTAAAAGCACCTGGTACATTCCAGCATTCGCTTATGGTGAGTACACTAGCCGAAGAAGCAGCCAGGGTAGTTGGCGCTAATTCATTGCTTACCCGGACTGGTGCGTTGTACCACGATATTGGTAAAATGGATATGCCTCTTTATTTTATTGAAAATCAGAGCGGTATGGTAAATCCGCATGATGAATTATCGAGCGAGGAGAGCGCAAGAATCATTATCAGCCATGTTATCAGGGGTATTGAAAAAGCGAGGCAGCATAAATTGCCCGAAACGGTGATTGATTTCATACGTACTCATCACGGAACCCGCTTCACGCAGTATTTTTACAATGCATATATTGCGTCAGGCTCTGTAACACCAATTGATGAGTCATTGTTTCGATATCCCGGACCTGTGCCTTTTTCGAAAGAGACTTCAATACTCATGATGGCCGATTCGGTTGAAGCAGCTTCCCGGTCATTAAAATCACCTGATGAGAACAAAATCAATGAAATGGTTGACGGAATTATTGACAGCCAGCTCAGCATGGGACAGTTTGAAAGCAGTGAACTTACACTAAAGGATATAACTACTATAAAGAAGCTGCTGAAAAAAAGGCTATTGAGTATTCATCACGTCAGAATTGAATACCCGGTTTTATAATAATGAATCACCGGGAACTATATTCTGCAAATACTTTGCAGCATCAGGGCCTAGGTTAAAAATCAGATCAGGCAGGAAGAGATTTGGCTCAAACGGATAACGGTCGGAAAATACCTGTATGTATGGCGAGTATTGTTTCACACTCCATGAGTGCGCTGTTCTTTTTTTTTGCAGTATTCGGCCCCGCATGTCCACAAAATCTGTTGGCACCTTGTTGAATACATCCGTGAGTGTGAATTTGGGTGCTATTTTCAGAATATCGCAGCATAGTTGAAGAATTTTCATATCCAGGTCAATAAGTTTAAAATGAGCGGTATGAAAGATTTCCTCAAAGCCATCTCTGTAATAAAGGAAAAAAGGAGCCCTTGAGTAAGCTGATTCAATTGTTTTCCAATGAACATGCGCCCAGTTTTGCCTGTTGTCAACCAGTACATCCTTCACCGGGGTATGATTTCCCAGCGGTTTTATGACTGGCACCGAAAGATTTAATAAGCCATTGGCTGTAAGTATAGTATAACGATTCCTGCAGGTTTGACGCAGATATGTTTCCTGAATTTCGATCTGAATGGAGGAAGAATGCATCAGCCAACTGAAATATTCTATCGGGGGCATACAGGCGAGCGGCAGCAAAACCGGTGGCAATATTGGTTTTTGAATCATCCGGCAAAGGTATAAGCGTTAGCAGTGCGCAAGGGGAGACCGATGAACTTTTTTATGCAACTACTTCTTATTAAACGCAAAAAGGCCTCTTGCGAGACCTTTTGCCGGTATGTTCGGAGATGATTAGTTTGCTTTTTCAGCAAGCAGAACTTCATTGATTGCTTGCACCAGTGAGCCTTTTGGGAGGGCGCCCATTGCCATTTGAGGCTGACCTTCCATTGGCACAAAAAGAAGGGAAGGGATGCTTCGTATGCCAAATGCTGCCGCTAATTCCTGTTCCGCTTCAGTATCAACCTTGTAGATTTCAATTTTGCCTGCGTATTCTTTCGAAAGCTCTTCGAGCACAGGCGCTACCATTTTGCAGGGGCCGCACCAGTCGGCATAAAAGTCGATAAGGCATGGTAATGTGCCTTCATATTTCCATTCCTGGTTTTTTTCAAAGTCGAAAACTTTTGTGAGGAATGTTTGCTTGGTCAGATGTTCCATTTATTTGTGTTGTTTTATTGTTGCTGGAAAATTATTTTGATGTTGGATTGAGGAGCATTTGATTAATGATCTTCTCAAATTCTTCTTTGGGAAGCGCTCCTTGTGTCATTTGAGGTTTGCCGTTAACCGGGCAGAAAAGCACTGATGGAATGCTTCGTATGCCGAAAAAGCCTGCAAGTTCACGTTCTTTATCAGTATCAACTTTGTAAATAGTGATTTGCCCGTTGTATTTTGCTGCAAATTCTTCCATTATCGGGGCAACCATGCGACAAGGGCGACACCAGTCGGCATAGAAATCAATAATACACGGCTTTGAATCCTTATAAACCCAGGTAGATGGGTTTTTCTCAAAGTCATATACTTTCTCAAGAAACATCGCCTTGGTAAGCATCACAGGTTTTGCGGCTGATGTTCCGGTAATATCGGTAGTTTCTGGAGCATCGCTGCTCACCGTGTTTGCAGGCAGCCCGGTTGCATTTTCTTTAGATTCGCTCTGAGCCGTTGAGGTTTTGTTTCCGTTGCCACAGCTGCTTATTGAAATAAGCAGTGCAAGTGCTGACATTAATATGAGCTTGTTCATGATTTGGGGTTTCAAATTGTTTAAGGCTGCAAAGATATGCGAAATTTTAAATATATCGCATAAATATCACCTTTTTTATTTATTTTTGTCAACAATTATTGTGCCACCGACATCTTGTCATGCTTATGCCAATGACTAATGAGTTTCCTGATTTACGCAGATTTTTGAAAGCTATTGATATTTCAGAGTTTGAGCAGACGTTCCCGGATGAAGAAAGCTGTTTAAAGGTATTGGCCGAGATGAAATGGCGTGACGGATTTATCTGCCGTTTTTGCGGAAATACACATTACGGGAAAGGTAAAAAGCCATTTACGCGCAGGTGTACCCGTTGCAAGCGGGAGGAGTCGGCAACAGCGCATACCATTTTTCACCATTGCCGCATTGAGCTACCCAAAGCATTCGAAATTGCCTGGCATGTATGCGGCAAGCCTGGCATCACCGGATCGGCATTATCCGAAATGCTCGACACGCGCCATATGACCTGTCTTCATTTCAGGAACCGCATACTTCATTGTATTGAAGGTCACCGCGATTTAACAGACCTTCAGGAATAAAACTACAAAGGCCGGCCAAATGGCCAGCCTTTGTAGCTAATAAACTGTTTTACAATTTATTTTGATTTAATCTCAACCCTGCGGTTCAGGGCGCGTCCTTCAGGAGTATCGTTGGTGGCAGCGGGTTTGCTTTCGCCAAAGAAGGCTTTTTCGAGGCGTGCTTTTTCAATACCTTTCTTAACAAGGTAGTTGATAACATAATCGGCACGTTTCTCTGACAGCTTCATGTTATAGGCATCATTACCCTGTGCATCGGCATGACCTTCAACCGAAACGGCAACATCAGCATGTTCTTTCATGATGGCGGCAACTTCGTTGAGGTCTTTGGTGTACTTGGTAAGAACAACGGTTTTGTCGGTGGCGAAGTAAACAACTTTATAGAGTTCGAACTTCTTAACTTCGGGGCATCCGTTGTTTGCCATTGTACCGGCAACGTCGGGACATTTGTCGTCAATATCGGCAATGCCATCACCATCAGCATCCGGGCAACCTTTGAGGTTCTTGAGGCCTTTTACATCAGGGCAGCGGTCGTCAATATCAGGAATTCCGTCACCATCTTTGTCGGGGCATCCTTTAAATTCTTTGAGGCCTTTTACATCAGGGCAGCGGTCGTCTTTGTCAATAATGCCGTCGCCGTCTTTATCGGGGCAACCGTTGAATTCTTTGAGACCGGCTTCAGTTGGGCATGCATCGTCTTTGTCGATTATGCCATCACCATCGGTGTCGGGGCAGCCTTTAAATTCGGGTTTGCCGGCAACATCGGGACAAGCGTCATCAAGATCAGCAATGCCGTCATTGTCTTTATCGGGGCAACCTTGTAATTCAACCTTGCCCGGGGTTTCGGGGCAGCGGTCGTCTTTATCAGGAACGCCATCGCCATCGGTATCTTTGGGAGCGCCGAAACGGAATTTAAGCCCTGCTGTATAATGCATATAATTGGGGCGTTTTTCGTCATTAAGTTTCGGAGTAATGGGGTAGTCGTAAGCGCTCTGAACGTTAACGCCTAACCATTCAACCGGCCAAAGCGTGATTCCGAGACCGAGATTTCCTTTCAGGTAGGTGGTTTTTCCATCTTCCTGCGCAAGGTCTTTAATGCTTGATGCACCAAGGCCTAAGTACAGATACGGATCAAACCACGAGGTTTCTTTCAGGATGTAACCATTGGCAAACTTGTAAGCCAGGTTCAGGCCGCCTGTCCAGAATTTCTCATCTGATAGAGGCTGATTTACAAGCGGTTCAGCCATTGATTCTTTTTCAAGCTTGCTGAGACCGAAATCACCGAAGACATTAAATGAAGGATTAATGTAACGGCCGAGCGAGAGTGCGGAGGGGAACTTATACCCTTGCCACCTTGTATATTTTAGAGCATCGGCAAAATCACGCTGTACAACGTGAAAATCCTGCCAATGCCAGTTAATACCCAAGGCCCATTTGTGATCTGAATTCTGAGCAGTCGAGGTTTTAACCGTTGCTGCCAGTAAAACAATAACTGCCAATAAAGCGTACTTTCTCATAACTATTTGTTTTAAGTTGTAATTAGTAATTCTTAATGTTGCTGTTTGGTGTTTTTGGTTGTAATTATTTGTTTGTGGTTATATATTTTTACAGGTTTAACGAACGTGCAAATTTCGTATTAAATATACAAAAAGACAAGGCCAGATCAATCATTTTTTCTTTCTTTTTTAAATCTGTCATAATTCACAGTAAATCAATTCATTAAGTTATTATCAATAGGCATGGTTCACAATTAATCTTAGTGTTTTGGACTCATTTTCTGCACAAATTCTAACAAAGTACATTGCCGGTGACAGGTCTTTTGCCTCAATATCCAACCGGTTGTTTCCACATTTTGAGATAATTTCCCATCTTTTTAACAATTGGCCTGTGAGCGACCTTAGCTCGATATTTACCTGCTCTTGCTGATCGCAATTGAAGAGCAGCTGTGCTCTATCTCCTGCAGGATTTGGAATAATAACGGCATTCGGTTCTTGATTAGTCAGAGTTGTCACTCCAACCATCGAACTGTTGTATTCTGCTTCCCATCCATCGCCTGTACCTGTTGAATTTGTTGAGAATAGCACCAATATCTTACCGCCGGGAGCTGTAATAATATCCGGAATATCATTGCCTTTATAAACAGCTATTTGCTCATGGGTAACCAGGTTTGTGATAACGATCTTATCAAGTGTATCGGCAAGAGAGAATTCGTTGAACCACAAGGTCAATGAACCGGCGCCTTCGGGCTGAATCTTCCATTTACATGAGCTGTTATTATTGTATCTCTTATTGCCGCTCCCGTCCGAAAATACTCCCGACTGACCTGATAAAGTCGTCTGGCCGCTGCAATAAACCGGCAGTGTGCTGCGATAATCAGCTATCCATCCATCAAGTTCATCAGTGGCATCACCCGAAAATGTTACCAGCATATTGTTACCTGTAGATGTGATTTCACCCGGCATAGTGTTGCCGGTCAGGGTTCTTAATAATGCAGCATTCGTGGTTTCGCCATCATAGATTTTTACAGTATCGCCTTGTGCATTATCTAAGTAGTTAAAATTCAATTTAATGGATGATACAGAGTCGTGTTCAGTATCATTTGGTTTAATCAGCCATGAACAGGAAGCATTTGGCTGGTACTGGAACCACCCGCTACCATCCTCCACCGATCCGTCAATTGATTGAAGCGTGTCGTTGCCGGCGCAATAATCGGGATAGGTTGAGTTTATAGTATCAGGGAACATAGGTATTACTTCCTGGGCGTAGTTGAAGTTACTGCCGCCAGGCGTGAGGTTATCAATGTAGAAATACCCGTCGTATGAGCCACCCCAGCCCCAGTTGAAATGGAAATAGTCGGTTCCCTGGTAACCGTCGCAAACAAATGCATGGCCGCTGTTCGAATTCACGCCGGCCCATCCGGCATAATAAAGTGGCTTGTTCTGGTTCAGGTTGGCAATGAGAATGCTATCCCAGTCGAGGGTTGTACTGTCGCGGAAATAGTATTGGGTTTCGGGCCCATATTTAAAGTATGTTTTGAGCGAATAAGCTGCTTTATGATTCCACATTCCGCTGCCATCGGGCCCGTAATCCATATCCACCGAAACGCCTAAGTGAAATAGCAGTTGAGCTACAGCCTGGTTTTCACGCATAAGTGACGAAGGCATTGCATCCCAGTCATATTGCGAAGCGCCAAAATCAGCCGATATTGAGTCGTAATCGGGATGATAATAGGCATAGGAGCCAGTTCCCTGTTCGGGATGCCTGTAATAATATAGCAGCTGACCCATGGCCGTAGCAACACATCCGGCATAACAATGGCCACCGGGGCCTGCAGCATCGGCCGGACACATCAGGTTGTAGGGTGTTCCCTGGTTCCATTTGCTCACAAGCAGAGGAGAAACAGATAAAGAGGCAATGTTCCGGCTATCTGAATTTCTTTGTACAGTGGTGAGTCTTGTCCATTGTGACGAAATTTCGGGAGTCGCTGATATGCCTGAGAACCGTGCATATGCGATTTGGGATTCATAATGGCTCATCCACGAATCGAAGCCACATGGCCTGTTGTTTACATCCAAATCATCTTCAAACGAATAAGCCAAAACCGGTACTACGTTGTCAATGGCCGAAACGATAACAAACCCTCCCTGATCAATTTTACAAACATAATAAAGCGGCACATCAATTGGCCTGGCTTCTATGGTCAATACCTCCGGTATAGTCAAGTTAACCGGGTTAATGCACGGTTTTCTCTCGAGATAAAAGTTCACTGCAACCAGTTTTGCAGTCTCGGGAGTTACGGTGCCGGTATATGCCTGAAGTGTGAAAATCAGAGCAACAACAATAAGCAGGAATTTCTTCATATTCACAGTATTAATCGATTGCAGCTAAAAAGGTAATTAAATAATTGTGAATTATTTCAGCAAATCCGACGTTGCTTATCCTGCCCTGATCAGATTAAAATGAAGATATTTCAGTCAATTGATGACTGTCACCTGTTCAGGTTATTCGATAACTACTTTATGATAGGCAACACCTTTACTATTGATGATGCACAGCGAATAAATGCCGGGCATCAGCGAACTGACATCTATCTGTTCAATTTTAGTATGTTGTCTGGTTTCAACCTGTTTGTTATATACAAGCCGGCCTGCTGCATCGTATAAGATGAAGCGAGTTTTTTCCCCTTGCAATGAATTGTAGGATATGTTGAGCATATCGCCGGCAGGGTTTGGGTAAACCGACCTGATGCTACCCGTTGGGTCACCGGCACTGGCATAGTTGCTGCTTTGATAACTTATGCTCCAGCCGGCTGAGGTATTGGCTTCATCAGTAATAAATATGATGAGGAGTTTGCCGGTATTGAGGGTAAGTGGGCCGGGATTATCGCTTCCTGAAAGGCGGTATAGCACTGTACCAGTATTCAGGTCAACAATATTGATGAAATCATTATCGTCGAATGTATTGAACTCATTGAATGTTAGTATTATTGACTGTGCCCCGGGAGGTGCAATCCTGTATTTGCAATTGCTGCTGTTATGGTAGTTAAAAGTACCGCTGCCATCGGTAAATGAGCCTTCGGGTTCAGTAAAAGTCGTTATGCCTGGACAAAAATTTATATACCCTGATGAATATGATGCAAACCATCCATTGTGGGTTCCTGAGTTGTCGGAAGTAAATCGCACCAGCATTTTACTGCCTGCGGCAGTCACAGGTGGCGGGATTGCCTGACCGGTGAGCGTTGCCAATACCGGTGCCGTTGTATCTGCACCATCGTAGATAGTAAGGAAGTCATGATTCTCCTCCAGATCGAAACGGTGAAAAGTAAGCTTCAGATTTGAGATGGAATCCGCAGGTGCCAGCAGCCAGTTGCATGATGAGTTTTCGGCATATGCGGCCAACGGCCCGCTTCCGTCCTCAAGGGTTCCCTGGCACATGGTGTTTGAATCCATTTCAGCACAGTAGTATGGATAATTGCTGTCTGGGTAAAAGTTGATGATAGCTCCCTGCCCTGAGTTAAAATTGTTGCCTGCCGGATTCAGGTTCGATAGCAGGAAATACCCGTTTGCAGTGCTGCCCCAGCCCCAGTTGAAATGAAAGTAGAGCGAATCGGCATAGCCGTCGAGGTTAAAAGCATGACCGCCTGTTCCAAATCCATGGTAGTACATTGGATGTCCGGCATCAAGCTGTTGCATCATCAGTTCGCTCCATTGAACGTCAGAGTAATTGTCCTTATAAACCAGTGTAAGGTCATCAGAATAACCAAAGTATGTTTTAAGTGCATAGGCGGCATCTTCGCTGTATGCACCCGATCCGTCGGGGCCATACATCATGTCAACAGCAATTCCCATATGCGATTGCAGTTGAGCCATCTCAAAATTCATCCCTAAGATGCTGTTGGTCATTTCGTTCCAATGGTATTCGGTATTTCCAAAGTCAGCGAAGAGGTAGCCGTAGTTTTCCCAGTAATACCCATGTGAGCCATTGCCCTGAAGGGGCCAACGCCAATAGTAAGCGATTTGCGACATTGCCGTAGCCACGCAGCCTGCATACACATGACCGCCAGGACCGGCAGGATCGGCAGGACACAGGAAATTATACGGTGCACCCTGATTCCATATGCACGTAAGCATTGGTTCTACGCTTGTCATTCTGGATGAGGCTGTGCTTTTGGTACCGCGCAGGTAATGATCCCATGAACTGTTGATCCTTGCATCAGGCTGCAGGTTTAATTCGCGGGCCGAAATGATTTGTTGGGCATATCCCTGCATCCAGTTTGCAAAGTTTACCGGCAGGTTGCTTTGGTCAAAAGCGGATTCAAAAGAATATCCGAGCACAGGCATCACAATATCATCAGCAGCAACAATCACAAATCCGTTGTCCGAAAGATGAACAACATAGTAGAGAGCCTCTCCATCAGACGGAATCGTTGTAACCTCTTTGACCGAAAAAGTGCCTGTATAAGCTGAATTAGCTCTTTCGAAGGCAACCGTTTGAGCAACTTTTTTTGCTTCGGCCAAGGTAATGACCCTGGCAGCTGACTGACCAGCAAACAGGATGAAGATTGCAATTAAGGGTAAAATTAGTCGCATACCTGATTTTTTTCCAAAGATATAGAAATAACCATCATGCGCCCTTATGCATGGGCGCTATGATGGTTTTCAGCACTAATCAAAGTATGTTTTGAAGCAGTTTACTTAACTTCAGGCAGGCATCTGGTTTATAAGGCGGGCTACTTCGTTGGCTACCTGTACATTGTATTCAAGTGCCAGTTGGCGATGATTTACCAGGTCAACAATGGTGCCAATGAGACATAACCCCCCGGTGAGCAGGTATAGGATGCCCATACCGATCTGGTTAATCATAAAGCGATGGATGCCTGCAACTCCGATGAAGCCGGCCAGGGCAGTGAGGAGGATAATCTGCGGGTCGCGCCTCCTGAGGCGGTACATATTGGCAAAATTCACCAATTGCTGTTCGCTGTAGTTTTTTGTTAGGCCCTGAATGAAGCCCATTTCCTGCATATCGAGTTCGGGCATTAATTGATAAAGTGGTGTGCTCATGGTTTTGTCGGTTGAAAGTTTATGATGGTTTATGCTGTTTGATGATTTTCTGTTGAAAAAACAGGCTTATTACATTTATAAAGCATGCATGAATTGCGGGTAACAGTTGTAATTCTTGTTAAGAGGAAGGCTGTTGCTGGTATTCCAAGAGGATGCATCGATATTGAATCGAGAATTCTACCGTGAAAAAGCAGTGTGATGGAATGTCCAAGCCCACAACCGGGGCAATAATGAAAGCCGGCAAGGTTGAAAGGGCAGATGGTGAAATGAGTTTGCACAGGTGAAGCTGTTGCAAGTGCTATGAGCGCTGCAATCCAAACAAAGGCTTCTGCATTGTTGAAAATGAATAAACCGGCTTTTTGAATGCGTGACATTATCACCTTTTTTAACAGATTAACAATATGACGCAAATGGTTTAGACAGGTTACAATGTAAGCATAAAAACAAATGGCTGCCCTTAGCCGGCAGCCATTTGTCAGAAACTAATTGTGTATTTCTATTTCACGATGAACTTTCGTGTGGTGGTTCCGGCTTTGGACTGAATTGTCAGAAAATACATTCCTTTATTAAAATCTGTAAGGTCAATGGCTTTTACAAAATTACCCGAAACCCCGGCAAATGATTCATGGTAGAGTTGCTTGCCGGCCATATCAATAATATTCATACGAAATGATTCAACATCCTTTGAAAAGAAACGTACCGTCGTGCTTTTTGATGCGGGATTGGGTGCGATAGTGATATTGCTGATACCCTCGGGGTCATTAACGGAAACATTCCCAATGGTATAGTTCGCTTCGAATCCCTGTCCGAAATCATATGCATCGCTGGTGAACACGAGCATAAATCCTGTGCCGGTACATACAATGGGATCAGGAATAGTTGTTCCGGTGAAGGTCCCCATAAGCTGATTACCACCTGTGCCGCCAGTTGAAATTACTTTTAATTTGTCGCCCTCGGCAAGATCGAAAGCTGTGAAATTAAGGGTGAGATTCATGGCGTATGGCGGTTTTATCTTCCATACGCAGTTTGAATTATTGTTATAGGTTTTTGATCCGCTGCCATCAGAGAGCGAGCCTAGTGGTTCTTCCAGCAGATCGGTGCCACTGCAATAATTAGGGAAATCGGGATGATACTCGGCTTGCCAGCCGGAAGCCTCGATAGTAGCATCGGTCTTGAAAACAAGGAACAGGGTGTTGCCTGTGGATGTTATTGCAGCAGGGATTTCGTTGCCGTTGTATGCTGCGACCATAGGTGCATTTACATCGCTGCCGTCATAAACGTAAAGCGTGTCACCGCTACCAACGTTAAACGAATTAAAAGTGAGTGTGATGGTAGTTACCGAATCAGCTGGGGCAAGCAGCCATGAGCAGTTAAGGTTTGGTGAATAGTTTCCATTACTTGGGCCGCCATCCTCAAACGAACCCTGTGCTGCTGTGAGAGTTTTATCGCTGCAGCCGTAAGGATATCCGGTTCCCGGGTAAATGTTTTTCACGCATGCCTGTGAACTTGGGAAACCGTTTGGACTTGCGAGAGTATAATAACCGTTTTGATAACCTCCCCAGCCGAAATTCATATGGAACATTTTTGATGTTCCGCCAACCTGATAACCGTCAACTACCCAGGCATGGCCGCCGAGAGCTCCCTGCCCCGACATATACACGGGCTTCTTTTCATCGAGGTTAGGGGTAAACTGGTTTTCCCATTGTGTTTGGGTCATACCGCCTTTTTCCTGATATGTGGTAGATGAAGCGTAGCGGAAGTTATTCTTGAGAGCGCCGGGAACAGTGTTGCTGTATGCCCCTGAAGCATCAGGGCCATAATTCATGCTTACTGATACGCCTGCATGAAAATTCAATGTTGCAACAGCGGGTATCGACTGTCCTGAACCTGAAGTGAGCTCATTCAGCATCATGTCCCAGTCATAATAGGTAGCTCCGAAGTTGGCAGCGAGTGTTCCATAGTCAGGGTCGTAATAACTTTTTGAGCCATTACCCTGAAGCGGGTATCTGTAATAGAGCATGATCTGGCTCATGGCGGTGGCAACACATCCTGTGAGCGCGTGGCCTCCCGGACCATCTTCGTCCTCGGGGCAATATGCGTTATATGGGAAAACCTGGTCCCAAATGCTCATAAGCAGGGGCTCTACATCGGTTGTACCTGCAGGAGCATCATTGATATTGCCGCTGATGTATGTGTTCCATGCCTGTGATATTGATGGGTTAACTTCTGCTGCGTTGTTGCGTACCCATTGAACCTGCTTTGCATAGCTGTGAACAAAGAAGTCGAAATTTGATGCAGCGCCAATCTCAGGATAAATACCATCAGGCGAATACCCCAACACAGGAGTAAGCTGGTCTTCGGCCGAAACGATCACAAAGCCTCTGCCTTTGTTAGAGAAAACATAATAAGCAGCTTTTCCGTCAACGCTGTAAGTCAGCACATCAGTGATAGCAAGACTTCCGGCTTCCCAGTTGATCTGGTTTTGATGAATCCGTTCGAGAATATAATTTTTGGCTACTGTGCGGGCGGTTTCTTTTTCAACCAATGCTGCTTTGGCGGTTGTAAAGGCCAGTACAATGAATAGTATGAGTGCAGAGTAACGTATTTTCATAGATTGATTTTTTTAATTAATCCACAAAAGTAATAAATGTAATGATATCAAATCTCGCAATTGAAATATGAAAATCCGAAATATCTTTACAGGCAAACAAGCCGTTAAATTTTCTAAGAAAAGTTAAAATTACATAACCGGAAAGTTGGGTTTCGTTACCTTTGAAAAATAAATATTTCAAATGAATATACTGATTATCAATATAAAAGAACTTGTGCAGGTTGAAAATGCCTGCAGGGAGTGGGTTGCCGGTGCTGAGATGGCAAGCCTCAAAACTATCAAAGATGCTTACCTGATGATTTCGCGCGGTAAAATCTCTGATTTCGGAAAGATGTCGGATCTCTTTATGCCGGAAGATGCAGGGAACAGGAGACTGCAAATAATTGATGCCAGAGGGAAGATGGTGTTTCCGGCATTTTGTGATTCGCATACACACCTGGTTTATGCAGGCAGCCGCGAAATTGAATATGTTGATAAAATCAGGGGGCTTAGTTATGAAGAGATTGCAAAGCGTGGCGGCGGAATCCTGAACTCGGCAAAACGGCTTCATGAAGCTTCCGAAACGGAGTTAATTGCCCAGGCTATGGAAAGGCTCGAAGAAATAATGCATTACGGTACCGGGGCGGTAGAGATAAAAAGCGGTTACGGCCTTAATGCACAGGACGAGTTGAAAATGCTTCGGGTTATCAGCAAGCTAAAGGAATTTTCTCCCCTCACAATTAAATCAACTTTCCTTGGCGCTCATGCAGTTCCTGCTGAATTCAAAGGCAGGCAGCATGAATATGTTGACGTAGTCATTAACGAAATGATACCAATGGTTGCAACGGAAAACCTGGCCGATTATATTGATGTTTTTTGCGACAAAGGTTTTTTTACCACTGAGGACACCGAGCGAATTCTTATGGCCGGCATCAAATACGGCTTGCGGCCCAAAATCCATGCCAACGAACTGGATTACTCCGGAGGAATACAGGTCGGGGTGAAATACAATGCACTTTCGGTGGACCACCTGGAATATACCGGCGATGCTGAAATTCGCGCGCTCAGCGGCTCCGAAACCATGCCCGCCATCCTGCCCGGGGCTGCATTTTTCCTGAATATGCCTCTTGCACCTGCACGTAAAATGATCGACGCAGGGTTGCCGGTAGCGCTTGCCAGTGATTTTAACCCGGGATCTTCACCCTCGGGCAACATGCAGCTCATACTCTCGATGGGATGCATACTTTACCGCATGACACCCGAAGAAGCCATCAATGCCACCACACTGAACGGCGCTTACGCAATGGGTGTAAGTGATGAACTGGGGAGCATTGCCATCGGCAAAAAAGCGAATGTATTCATTACAAAGCCAATACCTTCTGTTGAGTTCATGCCTTATGCCTATGGTAGTAACAAGGTGGAATCCCTGATACTGGAAGGCAAAATAATGTTTTAGTTTGCAGTCTTCTGTCGTTTTTCACGATAGTCAGGTTATCACTATCTTATAGTCGCTTGATATAAAGCTTGGTTCATAATTGTGCTGCGTTTGGAAGCCAGGTGAGGCCGAATTGTCGATCCCAAGCATGGTAAGTAGGTTTTGTCGCTTTCTCCTGGAAAATATTTCAGTGCACAGAATATCAATGAGATAATAGTATTTCAATAAATTGCAGGAAATATTATTGTAACTATTTATCACGGTTGTCGTCATATTATCAAAAGTTCAATAAGTACAATCGTTCAAAACAACATAGTCATGAAAACTTTGTCAATCATATTGTTAGCAGGAGTCCTGTCCTTGAATTACCCTGTTTTGGCTTCAACGGAAGGCGAAACATCAGCAAAGTCAACCACCTGCAAATCTGCAACGATTAAAATGAAGCATGCAAATACCTGCAGCATCCTGAAACCTGCAGATGAGCCTTATGCCGATGACCTGCCATTTAATACTGCAAGCATTTTTGCCGACTATCAAAGGAAGGAGTTGATGAAATCGGTTGTGATCTCTGAACCTGAGCCTGAAGCATATGCTGATGATATACCGTTTAATACCTGTCTGATTTTTACTGTCAGCCAGCTTAAAGCATGGTTAGATAAGGAGTTGGATAAATTCAGGCGAGAGAGCGAGGCAGCTGATTTTCCTTACAACACTGCAGTTATTGCAGGAAACTCAGGAGTTGAACCTTTACCGCTGGTCTTAACTCCCGAAAACGAAGCTGATGACATTCCGTTTGATACCCGAAAAATTGCTGCAGTGGCATTGCAGCGAAATATCATTGCACCGGTAACAGTGCTCATTGATGCAGAAGTTGTAGCATCAGTACAGTAAATAAAGTGTAATCACTGCCAGGTAACCAAAACTCTCGAAAGCCTCCTCAGGAGGCTTTTTAGTTATGTGGATTTCGTTTGGCTTGAAAGCCATGCATTTACCGCATCGTAAATTGCATCGCGTCCCGGCTCATTGTGCAACTCATGGTAAAGGCCGGGCCATTCAATAAAAGTACAGTTTTGTCCTGCCTTGCGGGCGAACTCCCTGCTCGCTTCAAAAGATGTAATCATGTCGGCATCGCCATGCATGAGCAGGAGGGGCAATTGCAGGAGGCCGGCATTTTCAACAGCCCATTCCCCACCATTGTTGATAATGAAAAATGTGCTGAGCGAAACTTTCCAGTGAATAAGCGGATCGTTATCATACGCACTCTGCACAACCGTATCATGACACAGGTCGGTCGATTTTAATCCGTTGTTGATCAGCATTTTTGGGAATAAAGGTTTCAGGATGGCTGCTGCTATTCGTACTATTCTCGAAGGTGGGTTTGTAAGTCGCAGCCATGGGCTTGAAGAAATAACCCCTGATATGCTGGATGGATGTCTGAGTGCAAAGTTGATTGCTAGATTGCCTCCCATGCTCTGCCCGTAAAGGAAAACAGGCAATCCCGCGAATCGTGATTTGGAATAGTCAATAATTGCTTTTATGTCATCAAGAACCTGGCTAAGCGAATCGAAATGGCCGCGTACCCCCGGCGATTTGCCATTGCCCCTGAGATCGGGAGCAATGAAAATATATCCATGTTTTGACAGTTCTTCGGCAAGCCCGGTAAAGCGTCCGCTGTGGTCCGACAGTCCGTGAACCAGGCAGGTTATAGCCAGCGGTTGTGTTTTGGGTTGCCAGATACGCGCAAACAACTGTTCGCCGGGCCTGACCTCAATAAATGTCTCTTCCATCAGCAGTTTCAATTACAATTGGTATTGGTTGAAAAAATATTCCTGATAGTGCTAATTACTTCAGCATCAGGCAAGAGCAGTTCATATTCAGGCACAGTGCTATTGCCACCCATGGCAATGGCCGGGTTGCGGTATTCCATCATGCCCTCAGAGTACTTTTTTGCAGATAGGTGCATTTCTTTAATGCCTGTATGATTAGCAATTTCTCTGACATTGTGAAGGTTAATGCCGCTGCCGGGCATTATAGTAATTCTGCCTGCAGCTTTTGTAACAAGCTGAGAAATCAGTGGCAATCCTTCGAATGCGGTTTGCTTGCCACCCGATGTGAGAATTCGCTGCACTCCGCATTGGATAAGTGATTCGAGAGCTTCGAACGGATCAACTGCCATGTCGAAAGCGCGGTGAAAGGTCATGTTCATTTTACCGGCAGCTTCAATAACCATTTTCATGCGTTCGGCATCAACCTTGCCATCTTTGAGTAAAATTCCGGTGACAATGCCGTCGATGCCCAAAATACCGGCTGCCGTTATATCGAGCAGCATAGTTTCAAATTCCTTGACGCTGTAGCAAAAGTCGCCTTCGCGGGGGCGAATCATGGCATGAATTGGAATATTGAGATATTTTTTGGCCAGCCGAAGAGTTGCAGCACTCGGTGTGAGACCGCCTTCGGCAGGTGCAGAGCATAGTTCAATACGTGAGGCGCCGGCGTTCTGGGCAATTATTGCAGCCTCAAGCGAGTAAACGGCAATTTCAATGATCATTTTGGTTTGATTGACAAAACGAAATTATAAAAAAAAGGTACGGACTGAGGATCAATCAGGTTTCTTGTACTAGCGGGCAAAAAGCATAGCATACAGTATATTAGCATGTTAACCTTCCTGGCGGTTTTGAAATCAGGAGTATGTGAATGAGTGTATCAAGAGGATTTAACCGGTGGCATTGCATTACTCAGTGATTTGAATATTTATTGCCCTGACTGTACCATCCAAAATCGCCGCTTTTCGCGATTTATTAAATCCATCAAGGCCTGTGCATAACTGGTTTTAAAACAATGTTTTAGTCGTGTAATTTGAAAAATATCATCTTCCAGGTGAACAATGGCACCGGTCATTCCCTATCTTTGGCTATCTTTAAATCACATCAAAATGCTAAATGAAAACTTTGTACGGTATATTGAAGACAGCCTTCGTAAAAACTGGGATTTACCTGCTTTAAACGATTACGGTGGAGAATCATTCAAGTATGGCGATGTTGCCGCTCAGATAATCCGCCTGCACGAACTGATGAAACAATCAGGTGTGAATCAGCAGGATAAGGTGGCGTTGGTTGGAAAGAACTCTGCCCGCTGGTGCATGACCTACCTGGCGATTTTGAGCTATGGAGCTGTGGTAGTGCCAGTATTGCCCGATTTTAAACCCGACGATTTGCACCATATTCTGAGTCATTCGGATGCTATACTTCTGTTTGCCGACGATTTCATTGCCAAAGCAGTTGACACTAAGCAGGTGCCTGCTATCAGGGGAATAATGGATATTCATGATTATCAACTGGTGTATTTTGCGGATGAAAAGATGAAGAATGCGCACGCAGCATTTTCACTGCCCAGGCCTGCTGATGTGCCCGTCGTGAAGCCTGAAACACTGGTGTTTCCATTGGTCCCTAACGAACAACTCGCTGTTATCAGCTATACATCGGGTACAGCAGGCTTTGTAAAGGGTGTGATGCTGCAGCATAACAGCCTGGCCGCCAACATGCGGTTCGCACGCGAAAATATGCCGCTAAAAGCCGGCGACAGCATTGTTTCGTTCCTGCCGCTGGCACATGCCTTCGGCGCAGCTTTTGAGTTCCTTTTCCCGTTTACACTTGGCTGCAACATCACAATACTCACCAAAACACCTTCGCCGCAAATTGTAATGCAGGCATTCCAGGAAGTGAAACCTTCGCTGGTACTATCGGTACCTCTGGTCATCGAAAAAATATTCAAAAAGCAGATTCAGCCGGTTATCAGTAAATGGTACATGAAGGTGCTGCTGGCAATTCCCGGTGTAAAAAATAAAATTCATGCAACGATCAAAGCCAAACTGGTAACAGCATTTGGCGGTAATTTTCATGAAATTGTAATTGGCGGGGCGCCTTTCAATAAGCAGGTAGAAAGATTCTTCCGTAAAATAGGCTTCCCGTTTACGGTTGGCTACGGAATGACGGAATGCGGACCGCTGATCAGTTATATTGGTTGGCAGAAAACGCAAATCGGGTCATCAGGTAAGATTGTTGATACCCTTCAACTCAAAATCGATTCGGTTGATCCTCAAAATGTTGTAGGTGAAATCATGGTGAAAGGCGATAATGTGATGCTCGGTTATTACAAAAATCCGGAACTCACTGCCGAAATTATTGATGCCAACGGCTGGATGCACACCGGCGACCTCGGTTTGGTGGACGAAAACGGACTTATTTATATCAAAGGCCGTAGCAAGAGCATGATTTTAGGTCCCAACGGCAAAAATATCTATCCTGACGAAATTGAAAACCGTTTCAATAACCGTCATGGTGTTGGCGAATCGCTCATTGTTAACCGCGGCGATAAACTGGTAGCCCTAATATATCCCGACCAGGATGTGGTTGCAAAGGAAAAACTATCGCGCGATGACCTTGTAAAGCTGTTTGAACATCACCGCAAGGCTGTGAACCACCAGGTTCCTCATTTTATTTCAATTGCCCAGGTTGAAATTCAGGAAAAGGAATTTGCCAAAACGCCAAAACGCAGTATAAAGCGTTTCCTGTATTCGTAATCAACAGATTTGGAGCATACTGCTGTTATTTCAGGCGATTGATCTCTTTGGCAAGTTGTTCGCCAACTCCAATTTTATAGCCTTCTGAATAAAAGAGCAGGTTGCCTTGCGTGTCGCACATCACAATTACAGGCAAATTTGTTGAGATGTTCCGGCTTTTGATTTTCTCGATTTCCTGCATGAGTTTGCCGCCTTTGTCATAAGCGAACCGACAACCAGCAGGCAGATTCTTGTAAGTTGCCGGGTTGAACGAACTTGTTACTTTGCCCTGGGTTAGCATGAAACACAATCCACCATTCCACTTTTCAATTACTGAACTTACTGCAGGAATGTCGGCTAATACATGCTTCGATGGTTCCTTGTCAGGATCAATCCAAATCAAAATGGCGCCTTTGTCTTCGCATATCTCATTGATTCCAATAGTTTTACCATCAGTGTATTGTTCTACCTGGTAATCAGCCGTATTAATCTTTCCCCATGCTTGCCGGGCTTCGAATAATTCGCGCAAGGCCACCTTCACTTCCACAGTTTCGTTTTCGGGAACTTTGAAAAATGTGAGTGATGACAAAACGCTGCCATCAGCCTGGCGGTTGCCTGTAACTAAGTAATAATCACCTGCTTCAACAGTTACAGGATTGGTAAAATCGGTAATTGATTGCCCGTATTCAAGTTCCATCGACCGGTAAACGCCATCCGAGAGCCTTGCTATGGTGAAATTAATCGCGTATTTCGGATCACTGCAGGGTGTTTCGTTTACAAACAGAACTGCACCTTTTTTTACCAGGTCTTCTTTTGCCGGTTCGAATACAATGTTCTGCCATTCACCATTTTGAATGGATTGTGGAATGCCGGTGGCAGGATTTATCCGTGCCGGAATTGCCATGCTCCTGCAAAGGGCGACGAAGAAAATGTCGCGCGAACGCTTGTCGGCAATCCGCAGTTCATACACTCCGCGCGGCGAAAGCGGTGAACGTGAATGCATGTTGCTTACGGCATCAATGCTGATATTCGACTTTATCCAGTCAACAATTACATTAATATCCTTTTGTGCTTTTGTTGCAAATGCGTGATCAAATTTGTCCTGCAGGTATGCGTGCCAGGGCAGCATCATCTCGTTAGCGATGCGTCCTGACATCACATAGCGTGCGAAGAAATCATGGTCTTCAGGATGGTTGTTATCGGCATAGGTAAAAGCATGATCGAGATGATCGCGAAGAATTGTTTCACGTGTATCGCGAAGGTCTTTTTCGGTAATGGCATCGAGAAGGTAAATGGCCCATTGCAGTTTTGCTGGCGGCGTGTTGGCCAGAAATGATTTTATTTCTTCATGATTGCCATAGCTCAAAGTGAGAAACCTTACAGTTTTTTCGCGGCTTATCCCCAGTTTACCGGCAAATGAAACAGCCTGTGCCGAGTCGGTAAATGTTGACATATAGGCCGATCGGATAGAGTCCTCCTCATGAAGGCGCCGGGCATTTCTGGCTTTGAGATCATCCGTAATGTTCAAATTGAGCGGTGTTTTTTCAACCGGAGGCACAAGGTCAAAATTCCCGAATGCAGCATGTGGGCGGCCAGGCTGCAAAACAACAGTATCGGTGGTTTCGACGGTAATTTTTTTATAATCGAATTTACCGCCTGATGTTGCCCAAATCAGTAGGTCGCCAAGGCCTGTGGTTATTCCGCAAATACCGTGATTATCGGTGGTTTGCCTTGCAATCGGGTAAAATTCAGCATAGTTGTAGAGCTGAAATTCAACAGTAGCTCCTGCTAAAGGTTTTGCTGTCTCATCAGTTACTTTCACCCATATCTGCTTGGTTTCGGCGTAGTTGGCAATCAGGTTCAGTTCAGCAAAGCGTTCCTGGTTTTCAATAACAGGTTCAGTTCCGGTATAATGCCCGTAAGCGCGTGTATGCACGAGCATAGCCCTGCGGGCAGGTTCGGCAAACCAACCCATATTCAGGGCAGGTTCCGGTTCGCAGGCGCCGAGGAAGTACCATTTTCCGTTGACCCACACCTCGACCCAGGCATGGTTATCGTCGCTGTGTGCCCAGCGCGGCGTATAAACCTGGCGGGCAGGTATTCCCACCGTGCGCAGGGCAGTCACAGTAAATGTTGACTCTTCGCCGCAACGGCCGAATGAAGTTTTTACTGAAGCCAGCGGAGAACTGGTTCGTTCGTCGCTGCCGCGGTAGGTTACCTTTTCATGACACCAGTGGTTTACCTCGAGTGCAGCATCATACATATTCAGCCCTTTAATTCTTGCTTTCAATTGTGGATACATGGCCACCCTGAATGTATCGAGGTTCTCGTTGTTGATGCGCAGAGGCAGCACAAAATGAAGGAAAACGTCTTCCGTTACCAGTTTTCCCCAGGGCATTTCGTTTCGCGCTTTGAGCGACATGCGAACAGCCTGCAGAAAATAGTTGCCATTGTAATCGGCCAGGTCGCTCAGGGGCATATAGGCATAAAGGTATTTCAATGCAAGCCGCTCGTCGCCGGTTAACGGTGCTTTGAACACACCGAACAATTCTTGCATTCGTCCCGAAGCCAGTTGCTGCTGTTTCGCAAACATCCGGTTCATGTCGTTAAGCGTTGACTGGCTCCTGATAAGTTGTGCGGTTGTTATCTGCCCGGTGAGCAGCAGAATGGTTGTGGCAATGAATAGCCTGCTGGACGACTTCATATGTGCTTGTTATTATTTCACGTTCTCACAAATATAGTACTTCGTGCTGGTATGAACCAAACAAAACAAGCCTGCCAATCATAATGCCGGCAGGCTTGCAATGCGTTGGCAACCAGATTATTCAATGGTTATTTCATCGGTAAAAATCCATGCCGGGCCGGGATTTCCCTTATGCCCTTCGGGACAGGTGCCTATGTTTGTACCTACGACTTTAATATAGCGCACATCGGCAGGAGCGATTTTCAGATCGAAATTTTTAATCACTACACCCCATTTATCCCAGGGAACATCGTTTTTAACCACACCGGCACTCGTAAAATTAACACCGTCGTCAGAAAGGAAGTATTCGACCTGTGACGGCAGGAAAATCCAGGCATTTTCATCCTGCATGAATCCTGCTGAAAGTTTGCTCACGGTTTTTTTAGCCCTGAGGTCAATCACGGCTTCGAGATTCACTTTTTCGAACCCAAGCCAGCCACCGATGCGGAAATCTTCAGCACCGCGCATATTGTCAACCAACGTGAGTCCGCCATTGCCTGAGTACTGGCTTGCGGGTGAAGTAATTAATTTGCAATCGCTGGTTGAAGTTGTTTTCACAAACTCGGCCGTAACCGTTGGGCTTACAAGTTTTTTCTGCTGGGCAAAAAACTTAACCTTTGAGGTTTCGTTGATTTCAATTGGTGAGGTATAGGGGGTGTTGCCGCCAACACGATCACCGCCGGCAGTCATTATCATCACTGTTGAATTTGCAGGCCCTGCGAATTCGAGTTTCTTGGTGGTGGTGAATGCTTTCACAGGATCATTCAGGTAAGGAGCCGGTAAAACCAGGTTGTCGGTAATGGCTGTTACGGGTTCTTTTTTCTTGCCAACACCCCATTCGGTATTTGGTTTATCGCCCATGGTGAAGACGAGTTCTCCGCCTTTCATGATATCGGCATGTTTCAGGTATGAAGCGCCATAAGACTTTCCGTTGAGTGTGGCCGACTGAATGTAATAATTGTTTGAATAGATATTTTCAGCTTTTACAGTGAACCGGTTGCCGTTTTCGAGGTTAATGGTTACTTTGTTGAACCAGGGTGTTCCAATTACATAAAAATCACTTCCCGGATTGGCTGAATAGAATCCCATGGCGCTGAGAACAGCCCATGCCGACATTTGTCCACAGTCTTCGTTACCAATAAGCCCGTCGGGATTGTTATGATAAAACTCGTTCATGATCCTGTGTACAAGTTCCTGGGTTTTCCATGGCTGACCGGCAAAAGGATACAGGTAGGCAATATGATGGCTGGGTTCGTTGCCATGAGCATACTGGCCGATAAGTCCGGTAATATCGCTCTGGTCGCGGCCGGTTGTTTGAGTGGGGGCGCTGAAAAGGGCATCGAGCTTTGCAGCCAGTTTTTCCTTGCCACCGAGCATGCTGGCAAATCCTGTCATATCCTGTGTGGCGGCAAAGGTATATTGCCATGAATTTGCCTCAGTGAAGTTGTAATTCACTTCGGTGGGATTAAACGGCGAATACCAGCCCCCGTTAATGCGGGCTCTCACGTTGCCGGTCGACGGGTCAAGAAGGTGTTTGTAGCTTTGTGCCCTTCGGATAAAATACTTGTACTCGTCTTTTTTGCCGAGTGCATTGGCATATTGTGCTATACACCAGTCGTCGTAGGCATATTCGAGCGTTTTTGAAACACTTTCGGCTTCCCGGTCGCTGGGTATGTATCCTAACTGGTCATATGCGTTGAGTCCCTGATTATTGCGTGTTGCCGATTTTTTCATGGCATCGAAAGCCTTGTTGGCATCAAATCCTTTGATGCCTTTGAGGTAAGCATCAACTATCACGGGGATTGAATGATAGCCTATCATACACCATGTTTCATTGGCCTGAAGTTCCCACACGGGAAGAAGTCCTCCCTGATCATATTGGACAAGAAAAGTTTTAATGAAATCTAAGGAACGCTTCTGGTCAATGATGGTCATCAGTGGATGGTAAGCCCTGTATGTATCCCACAACGAAAAGACCGAGTAATTGGTGAATCCGTCGGCGCGGTGGTTCTTGAAATCACGGCCGCGATACATGCCATCAACATCCATAAATGTGTTCGGAACAACCATAGTATGATACAAGGCAGTATAAAAGACAGTTTTCTGATCATCAGTTCCACCTTCGACCTGAATTTTCGACAATTCCTTGCTCCATGCATCATGCGCGGCGGTACGAACCTGCTCAAAATCCCACCCCGGAACTTCTTTCTCAAGGTTTTTACGAGCGCCGGCAATGCTGGTTGCCGAGATACCCACTTTCACCAGGATTTTTTCGCCCTCGGTAGTGTTGAACTGCAAATACGCTTTTACATTTTTCCGGTTATCGAGGTTTACTTTACCGGGCAATAAAACATTATTGGCTGCCAGTTCATAAGTGGTAAAAGGTTTTGAAAACTGAGCTACAAAATACACCACCTGGTTATTAGCCCAACCGTCCGACACGCGCATACCTTCTATTTCGGATTGACTTTTTATGCGCAAAGAGGCTTCTTTGGCATCGTCACGGTGGAAAAGGTCAATAACAATGTTTGCCTTGCTGCTTGCCGGGAAAGTATATTGATGGAAACCAACCCGTTCGGTAGCAGTTAGTTCGGCTGTAATTCCGTAATCATCCAGTAAAACTTTGTAATATCCTGCCGAGGCAGTTTCGTTCTTATGGCTGAAATGGCTGCGGTAACCGGGTTTGCCGTCGGCGCCATTATTAATGGTAGCCTCACCGGTAGTTGGCATGAAGAGGATATCGCACAGATCGGGAACTCCGGTACCGCTCAGGTGTGTGTGACTGAAACCATAAATATAACTGTCGTCGTAATGGTAACCGCCGCATCCGTCCCAGCCTTCGAGGCGTGTATCAGGGCTCAGCTGAACCATACCAAAAGGCATGGTGGCCCCGGGATAGGTGTGGCCATGGCCACCGGTACCTATAAAAGGATTTACATAATCAACAGGTGATTTTTGTGCCCGGGGGGCGAAACTCAACATCATGAAAGCCAGCAATATAACCGGACTGACAATAAATTTCTTCATGTTAAAGGAGGTTTGTTTAGGGTGACTTCACAGAAATGAAGGCGTAAAAATACGCTTAATAAATTTCTTTAGAAAGTTTGTGAATAAAAAGACTTGCAGACGGTTGCCGGCATGGTTAAGGGGTTACAATTTTTCCTCCCCGCAACGTGGCGCCGAGAACAATTCCTGCGCTGATAATAACTAAATTCTTCACAATGTATTGCCCTTCGAGAGTGAGAGCAATCGGAAAAATATGAAAAGTCTCGGAAGGAAAAAGAATAAGCGGGGTGAAAGTTCCCAGCATTTGCAGGAAGAGCAGGAGGAGCGTTTCGCGCATAAATATGTTGAATAACAGCCCGATACCGATCAGAACCTCCCAGGTTGCCAGCCCGAAAAGTATTGTCTTCTCCGACAACAAATGCAGTGTGAGCGTATCAATGGTCTTAAATGCCAGCATTTCGGCGGGGCTTAGTCCGCTAAAATATTTAAGAAAGCCAAACCAGAAAAAAATGATCCCGATGCTTATCCTCAGGAGGAGCAGTCCATAGTGCGACATCCATGCAATGATGGCTGTATCCGCTTGTTCAATTCGTTTTCCGCGAAGGATCATAACGTATATCTAAGAGACCCGGAAAAGAAAATGCTGGCAGCACTCTCGCATTGTTGATCACCCATTGATAAAACAATCATCGGGCAGGAAAGTTTCAGCCGGCAATTAATTTGAAGCCTGTTCGGCTTACGGGTGAGGCATTTCACGTTTTTTTCGTTATTTTGTTATCACAATCCTTTAGAAAATCTGAACGATGAAAATCACAATACTTCAACTTGCACTTGTGTTTGCCTGGCTAGTACCAACTGTTGCAAGTTCACAGGAACCAGCAATCCCTTTAAAGCCCAAAAGCTATGTTTGCTATCGTGCTTCGGCGCCCTTGACAATTGATGGAAAACTCAACGAAAATGATTGGGAGAATGCAGCCTGGACCGATTACTTTGTGGATATTGAAGGCTCACTCAAGCCGTTGCCCAGGCTAAAGACACATGCCAAGATACTGTGGGACAACGATTTCCTTTACATTGGCGCTTTCCTTGAGGAGCCTCACATATGGGGTACCCTCACCGAAAGAGAGTCGGTTATTTTTTATGATCCTGATTTCGAGATTTTTATTGATCCTGACGGCGATACACACAATTACCTCGAATATGAAATGAATGCGCTGAACACACAGTGGGACCTGCTGATAACTAAGCCTTACCGTGATGATGTGGTGCGGAATGTTGCGATTGACCATTGGAATTATAACGGTATGAAGTCGGGTGTTTTTATTGATGGAACGATAAACAACCCTTGCGATACTGACAGCGGATGGTATGTTGAAGTGGCACTGCCGCTCGATGCCATTGCCGAGGTGAACACTGGAGGCAGAAAACCCGGCGCAGGCGACCAGATCAGGATTGACTTTTCGCGCGTGGAATGGACGGTTGATATTGTGAACGGCAGGTATGCCAAGCGGACGCATATGGTAAATGGCGTTGAAAAACCTATGCCGGAGGACAACTGGGTGTGGTCACCTCAGGGAGTTGTTGCGATGCACCAGCCTGAAACCTGGGGATTTTTGCAGTTCTCAGGTATTACAGTCGGCACTGGTACTGAGGCCTTTATTGAGGATGTCGATTATCCGCTGACACAGGCGTTGCGAAAGTTGTACTTCAGCCAGAGAGCTTACCAGGAAAAAACGGGGACATATTCAAATAACCTCAAAACGCTTGGCCTTGCTGATTTTATGGTATCAGGAAAGATATTTCGCCCGGTGATTCAGGTTACAGGTTCATTATACGAAGCCACCTGCCCCGGCAGCGCCGAAGGAACACTCTGGCATATAACACAGGACGGAAGAATCTGGAAAACAGTGCGTTAATCAGTGTTAGCTATACCGGCTATCTGCCGGTTTTCTGCCTGAGTATGGTGTTGCGGTTGTTCAGCCAGTTGTTCGTGCCTAAACCATATTCAAGCCCCAGGCTGAGGGCGTTGCCTTTAAGGTCGGTACCGCCTTTGTTGCGGAAATTCAAACGGTGATACCTGCCTGTAAACGCCAGGTAATGGTTGTTTTTCATATAAACCCTGTAACTCCCGCCTACGTTCAGGTTAAATGAATTCAAGCCTTTGCTTATATCGTCGCTGTCGTCGTCAGGGTCATTGGTTTCGTAATAAGCGTTGATACGATCATAGCCAATACCGCCAACAAAAAGCAGTTCGGTAGAGCGAAGCTGAAAAAGTTCGTATCCGAAATCGAAACGCAGGCTCAGTTCAAAGAACTGTTCGGTATCGGTAAGGGTGCCGTCCACTACTACCTGGTATGTATTGGGCGAAGCACCAACTCTCAAATCGAGCGCCAGGTCGGCCAGAATGCGGTTGTGTTTCAGACCGATTTGCCCGCCAATAAAGGGATGCATGCCCAATGTGTCGAGGTGTTGATCAGGAATCCACATACCAGCCGAAACTGAATAATGAGGCTGGGTTGCAGCCAACCGGCCGTAAACAGGCTCAGTTACGATGCTCCTGAGTGAGGTGTTGACGAATGCTTTGTCGTGCAGCAACATATATGCGCTGTCCGACGGATGGATGTAATAATTCACAAAGAAATACTCTTCGGGCGACAGGTCAGTGTATGTTAGGCAGCGGTATGCTATAGAATCAGTAAATGTTTTATACCATTTAAGCAGTTGAAATTCATCAACATAGTATTCAGGATAACTTAACAGGCTTGCACCGGTTGTGTCGTAATCAAGTTCTTTATATATATCTAAATAGGTCGAAAACGCGGAGTTTGCAAAGAGGCTGTCGCTGAATGATCCATTGTCAATAGCAAAGAGGATGCGGCTGCGGAAAATGGTTTCGTCCATGCGGCAGTTTTGCGCCCAGTAGTTCAGTATGGCATATGCCGTATCGAAATCCTTGTTTGTGTAATAAAGCGGTATCAACTGCATTCCCTGGTATTGCAATTCGCGGCAATCGGTAACCGAATCGGGAAATATCTTATAGGCAATATTGTTCTGGCTAACACCTGGTTTGGTGATCAGCAGCAGCAGCAACAGCAAAAGGGTTGAGAACCTGGAGGTCAGCAATATTTTGGAGGACATATTACGAATGACATACTTGATAGTCCGAAATTACAACTTTCCGGCACATCTTCGCCATTAAGCCTGTAAATCGTGTTTATGCGCCTTCATGTTCGGTGCGGCGTATGATTTCGTTCTGAAGATCTTCGCCAAGATCGTTGAAATAATCACTGTAACCGGCCACACGTACAATCAAATCGCGGTATTTTTCGGGGTGTTTCTGGGCATCTTTCAACGTTGCTGCCGAAACTACATTAAATTGTATGTGATGGCCGTCCATGCGGAAATAGGTGCGGATAAGGTTGCCAAGTTTGGCAATGCTGTCATCTCCGTTAAAAAACGAGGGGGTGAATTTCTGGTTCAGCAGGGTGCCGCCGGTGCGGATGTGGTCAATTTTGGCCGCTGATTTCAGAACCGCCGTCGGGCCGAACTTATCAGCACCCTGAACGGGCGAAATTCCTTCTGACAATGGCTCTCCGGCCAGTCTTCCATCAGGCAGAGCGTTTATCTTGCTGCCGAAATAAACATGGCAGGTGGTGGGCAGCATGTTGATGCGGTATGTGGCGCCCCTGGGTGACGGACGTCCATTTACCGCATCATAAAACATTTCGAATATCCGTTTGGCATTGTTATCGGCATAATCCTCGTCATTGCCCCATTTTGGCGTATTGTAAACCAGATCGTACCTGAGTTTTTCGTGTCCTGCAAAATTATCGGCCATTGCTTTCATCATTCCGGCCAGCGTGATGTTTTTTTGATCAAAAACATGATATTTTATTGCGGTCAAGCTGTCGGTTATACTGCCAAGGCCAACTCCCTGAATGTAAGTAGTGTTATAGCGTGCCCCGCCGGCGTTGTAATCGCGTCCGTTGGCAATGCAATCGTCAATAAGCAGGCTGAGAAAAGGCACCGGCAGATACCGGGCATATAGCTGTTCGATGATGTTCTCGCCCTTTATCTTAATGTCGATGAAGTAGTTAAGCTGGTTATTAAAAGCTTTTAAAAGGTCTTCGAACGAAACGAATGTTGTTGCATCGCCTGTGGGTAAGCCGATAAGTTCACCTGTTTGTGGGTCAATGCCATTATGGAGAGTAAGTTCCAGAACTTTTGCGAGGTTAAAATAACCGGCCAATATGTATGCTTCGGTACCGAAAGCGCCGCTTTCGACACAGCCGCTTGCACCGCCGTTTCGGGCATCTTCTACGCTTTTGCCCTGTCGCATCAGTTCTTGCACAATGGCATCCGTGTTAAAAAAGGATGGCTGTCCGAATCCTGTTTTTGTGATATGCAATGCCCTGTGCACGAAACTGTCGGGATTCTTTTTGCTCACCTGGACCATTGAGCTCGGCTGTAAAAGCCTCATTTCTTCAATTACGTCAAGGATAAGGAAGGTAAGTTCGTTCACGGCATCCGATCCGTCAGCTTTTACTCCGCCAAGGTTTATAAGTGCAAAATCGGTATATGTATTGCTTTCGAGTGCAGTTACGCCCACTTTTGGCGGTGCAGGGTGGTTGTTGAATTTAATCCAGAAAGCCTGGAGCAGTTCCTCAGCCTTCCCGCGCGTGAGTGTACCTGCTTCTGTTTCGCATTTGTAAAACGGGTAGAGGTGCTGGTCGAGGCGGCCGGGATTAAACGAATCCCATGGATTTAACTCAGTGATAACACCGAGGTGCACAAACCAATAATGTTGCAGCGCTTCGTGAAAGGTACGCGGGGCATGAGCCGGTACATGCCGGCAAATGGTAGCCATTTCTGACAGCTCAGACTTTCGTGTCCCATTGGTTTCGACTGCAGCAAGCTTATCCAGCGCATCTGCATACCGTTCTGCAAAAATGATGAGCGATTCCGCGGCAATTTTCATTGCCGTGAGTTCTTCGGTTTTTGCCAATATTTCACTGTCATTGGCAAGGTCGAGCGTTGCCAGGG
>JAKLFM010000042.1 GCA_022711175.1 Bacteroidota bacterium
ACCAGTACCGCGATTCGATGAACGAAGCCGACGAAGCCATAGTGTTTTTCAGCCAACATGCCCTCGAATTGAAGAAGTTGCCGGCACTTTCGGCTATTGACGTCGAATTCTATTTCAACAACATGAAATTGCAGGTGTTTACCGACTCATCCAGGCTGAAGGAAATGCTGCTCGGCCAGCAATGGGCTGGCCGTAACCTGCTGATGATGAGCTCCGGCAATTTCGATGGCCTTGATGTAAAATCAATAGCAGCAGAATTGTTATCGGTCTGATTGGTTTACCTTTTCTTCGTATTTGCTTTCCAGGTGTCGAGCAGGCTCACTGTTGTGCTATCGGGTTTGGCAATTGAGGTTACCAGGCGCATGGTTGAGTTATCGGGCCGCCAGAATATGACCGGCATATGATCGCCGCCAAACTCGCCGTTTGAACTCAGGAAAGTTTCGCCGTCATCAGGCATGGTTGTGGTGTTGAGCATATAGGGCGATTGGGCATCGTATTTATACAGTCTTACCGCCTTTAACGAACTGAATTCTATACTCACTTCTCCGCAAAGCTGGCCGTTGGCTTCGTAAAGCCTCTTTCTAAATTTTGTCGCCAGCGGGTAATCGCGCTCTATTTTTTCACCTTCGAGCCACATGTCAACGAGTTCCGCATAATCAGTCTTTACTTCGCCCGCCGAATCAAGGCTGTTCGAAAAAATATTCACAAATCTTATGGTCAGCTTACCCGATTCAGGGCCGGTGAGTTCAAAAATGTATTCTTTCTTTTCACAGGTGAGGCATCCCGAAAGCAAAAATCCGAGCAGAATAAAAAGAAAAAAAGGAAAGCGGAATTTTTTCATATCCTGAAAACAGTTTTCAAAAGTAATACTTTTCGGTTATTTGCCGGGTTTTTGTGATAAGCGCCTTTTGTACCTTTGCTGGCGATAAATCATCACACAGAATGTTGCTCTCAACCTTGTTCGATTCGCTGTACCAGGGATTGCTCGCTACAACATGGCTTGAAATTGTTGCTGTAGTAATGGGCATACTGAGCGTGTTTTTCGCAAGGAACGAAAGTATCTGGACATACCCGACCGGAATCGTTAATGTGCTGATATACGTATATTTATGTTTTGTAGCAGGGCTTTTTGCCGATATGGGCATCAATGTATTTTATTTCGGAATGAGCGTTTACGGTTGGTACAACTGGAGCCGGCGCGACGAAAATGCAAAGCATGTCCCGATTACTAAACTTACTGTCAACCAATGGATTATAAATGTTGCCCTGGTACTGTTCTTTTTCGGGATTCTCTGGTATATACTCGATAACTATACTCCCAGCACGGTGCCCATGTTCGATTCATTCACCACTGCCTTATTTATTATAGGTATGTGGCTTATGGCCCGTAAGAAAATTGAAAACTGGTTAGCCTGGATTGCCGGCGACATTCTGGTAATTCCGCTGTTTGCATACAAAGGACTCGTTTTTACGGGATTTCAGTACATAGTGTTTACTTTTTTGGCAATATCAGGTTATATTGAATGGAGAAAGAAGCTGAAAAACAGTTGATTAAGGTTGCTATAACCGGTCCCGAATCAACCGGCAAATCATGGCTGGCTGAACATCTTGCTGCTCATTACGGAACGATCTGGGTAAATGAATATGCCCGCGAATACCTTGAACAATTGCAAAGGCCATATACTTTCAACGATATTCTTACGATTGCCAAAGGGCAGCTTAAGGCCGAAAATGAAGCTGCCCAAAGCCTGCCGCTTCAAAGCCTTATCTTCTGTGATACCGAGTTCATCGTAACAAAAATATGGTGCAATGTAAAGTATGGCCGCAGCCACAGCCTTATTAACAGGCTGGTGAAAAACCATCGTTACGACCTTTACCTATTGTGCGATATTGATATGCCCTGGGAGTTTGACCCCCTGCGCGAACATCCTCAGCAGAGGGAATTCCTTTTCGATTTATACATTAAAGAACTCAGGGAGAATCATTTGCCCTTTAAAGTGATATCAGGAAGTGGGAATAAAAGGTTGGAAAATGCCATTCAGGCAGTAGAGGAATTACTCTCCGGTGAAAAGTCACATCAGCGCTTTTCCTGATTTTCGATGCCGAAAAATGTTTTCCGGTATTCGTTCACTTTCATGCTCTTATACGAACCGGTGGCAATGAAATTGGCCAGCATGTAAAAGTCGGGTTTGCTGAGGAAAACCTGGTCGCGCTGGATAAGTTGTCCTTCTTTATCGAAAAAGATATGTGCCGGGAAAAATAATTTTCCTTCGAGCATGGCTAAAACCATCTGGTGATAATGATGCGGCTTGTTTTCATTCACATAAGTCTTTTCCCAAACCAGCGTGTCCATAGTTTGTGCTTCGAGGCGCACGCAATAAAAATGCTTGTTCATAAACTGTACAATGATATCGTCAGCAAAAGCATTGTGCAGCATCACATTGCACGGTGAACTCCAGGAAGTGTACCATGTCATGTACATATACCTGGGATTCAGTTTATTGGCTGCCAGCGCATCTTTGAGCGTCATCCAGTTAATGGAGGAAGGTTTTATACTTGTATCGCTTGCCGGGAAATAAGTATGGCGGAACTCAGTGGCCCAGGTGTTAAAATCAGTGGTGAGATCAACATTCTCAGCAACATAGGTGAGTATGCTCACAAGTTCGTCCTGGTTTCGGTAACCCGAAAAAGTATAACCTTTGGCATTCCGGTTATATACAACTAATGTGGGAAGCAGCGGCTTTTCACCTGCAAGTTTGGTTACAAGTTCATGATATGGTTTTCCCGGTTGCCTGCGGTACAAATTGTTGTCGAAATATTCAATGGTTGAATCGGTATTCACATCAATTCTGATGGCATAGTAGGCCGAATTAACATACTCCACCACCGATCGCCGGCTAAAGGTGTTCTCAAGCATCATTTTGGATGAATCATCTGCAGGATCGTAAAACAAAATCAGTATTGGCCGTGTGACTTTTTGCTGCAGTTCTTTTACTTCTTTAACCGAACGCCACTTTACCGCCAGTGTTATTATTTGTTGTGCATTTAAAGTTATGGGCAACAGAGCTACAATAAATACAACGATTACAAGTTTCAAATCATGAAGTCTCATCTTTCTTCCGCTTGGTTTTTTTGATCGGGCAAAATTCGTTATTATTTGCAATGGCTTGTAAATGAAACTCCGGTTTATGAAGTTTTTTTACTTTTGACGAACAGTAAAATTTTCCGATCATGGCGCAGCCATTAAAAGTCCTGTTTCTGCCGCGTTGGTACCCAAACCGCAGCGATCCTATGCCGGGACTTTTTATCCGTCGCCATGCAGTTGCTGTTTCTGCATTTTATGAAGTTGCCGTTTTGTATGTCCATCTTAATTCCGGCATGCAGGATAACACTTTTGAGGTTACACGCAGCAATGATCATGGCATTAAGGAATTCAGTATCTATTACCGAGCCAGTACCTGCAAAATCTCAGTGGTTGCATCTGTTTTAAACCTGCTGCTATTCTTCGCGGCCCATGTCAAAGGTTTCAGGATAATTAACCGCGAATTTGGAAAACCTGACCTGTTGCACGTAAATGTGCTCACCCGATTGGGGTTTATTGCATTCATTTACAAAATATTGCACGGTAAGCCTTATGTGGTTACCGAGCATTGGACCCGCTACCTGCCGGGGATGGACAACTTTCATGGTTTTTTGCGAAAGCTGATTACAAAAGTTGTTCTGAGAAATGCTTCAGCAGTGATGCCTGTGACTTTAAACCTTCAGAAAGCTATGGAGTTGCATGGACTGAAAAACAGCAACTACCGTGTTATTCCCAACGTGGTGAATACCAATTTGTTTGTACCTGATTACCAGGTTATGAAGCATGAGAAAGCGTCGATTTTGCATGTTTCATGTTTCGACGACAAGCAAAAAAACATTTCGGGAATACTTCGCGTTTTAAAGGAACTTTCCGGTAAACGTCAGGATTGGTATTGCATGTTGGTTGGCGAAGGAATTGATTATGAAGAGCTTGTCCGGTTTGCTGAAAGCCTTGGAATAAAAGAAAATTTTGTAAAGTTCACAGGGCTGAAAGAGAATGAGGAACTTGCTGAGATTATGCAACATGCTGATTTTCAGGTTTTGTTCAGCCGCTACGAGAACTTTCCGGTAGTAATTCCCGAAAGCTTTGCCTGCGGAGTACCCTTTATTTCGACCAATGTTGGCGGCATTGCCGAATATGTTCATGAAGATCAGGGTTTGCTTGTGGCTTCGGAAGATGAGCCTGCCTTGCTTGCGGCTATTGAGACAATGCTTGATAAATACGACAGGTATGATAAAAATGGAATCAGGCAGTATGCTGTTGACCATTTCAGCAACGAAGTGATTGGCAGGCAGATAGCAGATGTATATAAAGAAATTTTCCTCAGGAAATAATTCAGGGGCGATCTATTCATGCTGAAAAAGTTTGTCAGTACACTTGGAATCAGGGCATTTGCAGCCTTCATTAATCTGGCTATTGCCATTTTACTGTCACAATTCCTCGGTCCGGCGGGCAAAGGCATACAAAGCATTATCCTTACAACAATCAGTTTCATACTGTTATTTGCAAACTTTGTCGGCGGTGCGACCCTGGTTTATCTCACACCCCGTTTCGACACCGGAAAATTATTGGTGCCTTCGTACCTGTGGACAATCCTGATGAGTTTGTTCTCGTTTGCTGTTTTAAAATCATTCCATTTGGTTGACAGCCAATACATTGGACATATTTGCCTGCTTTCGGTCATTAACTCGGTAACCAGCATTCATTCAAACATTTTATTGGGTAAGCAGCAGGTAAAGAAGTCGAACCTGCTTGTGCTGTATCAGTCGTTATTCCTGGTAATCAGTTTGTTCGTTTTACTGGTGGGGTTTAACATTCGCAATATCCATGCATATATCATTGCTTTGTACATCTCTCTGACTCTATGTATGATTTTCAGCGTTGTGTATTCATGGAAAATAGTGTTGGAGATCAGGTTATTACCATATACCGAATATAAGCCGGTAGTTGTTGAGATGTTCAGGTTAGGAATGCAGAACCAGATGGCTCATATTACCCAGTTGTTGAGTTTCAGGCTGAGTTACTATGTGCTTGAGGAATACAAAGGAGCTTCGGCACTGGGTATATTCAGCAATGGTATTTCGATAGCTGAGTCTATCTGGCTGGTAGCCAAGAGCATGGCCTTGGTTCAGTATTCGGTCATCAGCAATTCGTCTGATCGTGACGAGTCGGCACGCCTTACCATTCAGTTGGCGTCGGTTTGTTTCTTTTTCAGCATTATTTTGCTTGTTCCCCTGGTGTTATTGCCTGCCGGCGCTTACGCATGGATATTCGGCACCGGTTTTGAAGGTGTGAAGCCCGTCATCCTTACATTGGCGCCCGGAGTGGCCATTTATAACCTGGCAATCATTTTCGGACATTATTTTTCGGGAACAGGGCGTTATTACCGCAATACAGTGGTTTCTTCAGCCGGCCTTGCCGTTTCGGCAATACTTTATTTCATGATCATACCGCGATATTCTGTTGCAGGGGCAGGTTTGGCAACTTCAATCTCGTACATTTTTACCAGCCTTTTATTCCTGTGGTATTTTGCGAAAGACTACAGCAACTGGTGGCGCGAGATAATGCCAAAACGAAGCGAAATACATTCGGTAGTATCAAAGCTGAAGTCACGATTCTGAAAACAGTTATGATCTTCAGTATGAATATTTTGGCTGCCTGTGAAGCGATCGGGCTTAGTGATATCGATGTATAGAAAGCGATCCGGATTTTCTGTATGAAAATGATTCGGTTTAAAAATTCGGCTTCAGCGCATACCGGTTATAGTACTCTTCGATCACTTTCACTGCACTTGCAGCATCGTCAACCAGGCTGAAGATTTCCATGTCCTTTTCTTCAATCATCTTTCTGCCTAACAAGGTGTTATTGATCCAGTCAATAAGCCCCTGCCAATATTCAACTCCCACCATCACAATAGGGAATCGCACCAGTTTATGTGTCTGTATGAGCGTTACGGCTTCAAAAAACTCGTCCATTGTGCCAAAACCACCGGGCAGCACGATATATCCCTGCGAATACTTCATGAACATGAGTTTGCGAACGAAGAAATAATCGAATGTGATGAGTTTGTCGGGATCAATGAAAGGATTGGATTGCTGTTCGTGCGGTAGTTCAATGTTTAGACCTACTGACTTACCGCCGCCAAAATGTGCGCCCTTATTAGCCGCTTCCATTATACCCGGACCGCCTCCCGAAATCACACCGAAGCCTTTTTTTGTAAGGAGATAGGCAGTTTCTTCGGCCAGCTTATAATATTTGTCACTCGGAGATGTGCGTGCCGATCCGAAGATGGTGACGCAAGGCCCGATACGCGACATTTTTTCGTAACCGTCAACCAACTCCGACATTATCTTGAATACCGACCATGAGTCATGGGTTTTTATTTCCTTCCAGTCCTTGGGGGCAATGGCTTCACGAATGCGGTCTTCTTCTTCCATTTTAATAATTTCTTCGGCGCTTGTCATGGTTTTTACTTTATTGTTTCAAATGTATTAATAATTCAGATTTTGGGTCAGATTACTTCGCGGAGGTATTCGGAGGTGTAACCTTTTTTCATCGCCACGATTTGTTCAGGCGATCCTTCAGCAATAATCATCCCGCCGCGTTCGCCGCCTTCGGGGCCAAGGTCAATAATATGGTCGGCCATTTTTATTACTTCCATGTTGTGCTCTATTACAAGCACCGTGTTACCTCTTTTTACAAGCCTGTCAAGAACCTGTAATAAAACGTTCACATCCTCAAAATGAAGCCCGGTGGTAGGTTCATCGAGTATGTAAATCGTGTGTCCGGTATCGCGTTTCGATAGTTCGGCAGCCAGTTTTACACGTTGGGCTTCGCCACCCGAAAGGGTTGTTGACTGCTGACCAAGTGTGATATATCCAAGGCCTACATCGTTCAATGTCCTGATTTTCTGAATTATTGACGGAATATTGGCGAAAAACTCCACAGCCTGTTCGATGGTGAGATTAAGGACATCGTTGATGGATTTTCCCTTATACCTTACTTCGAGCGTTTCGCGGTTGTAGCGTTTACCTTCACAATCCTCGCAGTGCACATGAACGCTGGGCAGAAAGTTCATTTCAATTACTCTTACACCGGCTCCCTGGCAGGTTTCGCAACGGCCACCCTTTACATTAAATGAGAAACGCCCCGGCTTATATCCCCTTATTTTTGATTCGGGCAAGGCTGTGAAGAGTTTCCTGATGTCGTCGAAAACACCGGTATAGGTAGCCGGGTTCGAGCGGGGAGTTCGTCCAATCGGCGACTGGTCAATTTCGATTACCTTGTCGATATAGTTGAGGCCTTCAATTGCTTTGTAAGGCAACGGTCGTTTTTCGGCACGGTAAAAATGTTTATTGAGAATTGGGTACAGCGTTTCGTTGATGAGGCTTGATTTTCCGCTTCCCGAAACGCCTGTAATACAAGTAAATAAACCGAGGGGGATGTTAAGCGTAACATCTTTGAGATTATTGCCGGTTGCCCCCTGTAATGTGAGATAGTGCCCGTTAGGTTTATTTCTCTTTTTCGGAACAGCAATTTCCTTTCTGCCGCTGAGATAACAGCAGGTAAGGCTATTACAACTGATAAGTTCATCGGGATGTCCCTGGGCAACAATACGCCCGCCATGATTTCCTGCTCCCGGACCAATGTCAACCACATGGTCTGCAGCGAGAATCATATCTTTATCATGTTCAACAACGATGATAGAATTACCGGTGTCGCGCAGATCCTGCAAAGCTTTGATAAGTTTATGGTTATCGCGCTGGTGAAGGCCGATGCTTGGTTCATCTAAAATATACAACACACCCACCAGTTGCGAACCGATTTGAGTAGCGAGCCTGATACGCTGTGATTCACCACCCGAGAGGCTGCCTGATGATCGGTTGAGTGTGAGGTAGTCAAGGCCAACATTGAGTAAGAAGCCCAGGCGGCTACTGATCTCCCGAACAATCTCATGGGCAATCCGCAATTGCTTTTCATCCAGTTTGTTATGCAGATTTTCAAACCACCTGGTGAGATTCACAAGATCCATCGAAGCAAGCTGAGCAATATCAAAGCCATCAATTTTAAAACACAATGACTCCTTTTTTAACCTTGTACCTCCGCAATCGGGGCACGGAATTGTGTTCATGAAGCTAACGGCCCATCGTTTCAGGCCTTCTGAACTGTTTTCATCGTTTTGGTTCTGAATATGGTTCACGATTCCTTCAAAATTCAGCGAATATGACGAGGTAATCCCCAATGATTCGTGATGTATTTTAATAACCTCGTCGGAACCATAAAGTATTGTTTCGAGCGCCTGCTCGGGAATTTCTTCTACCGGTGTATCCAGTGTAAAGTGATACTTGTGTGCAACAGCTTCGAGTTGCCTGAAAATCCATGATGGCCGGTATTCACCAACGGGTACTATCGCACCTTTTCGGATGCTTTTTCGCGGGTCAGGAATAATTTTATTAAAGTCAATTTCGGAAATCTCGCCAAGGCCCTTGCAGCGCGGGCAATATCCGTAAGGCGAATTAAAAGAGAAAGTGTTGGGTTCCGGCTCATCGTATGAAATCCCTGTTATAGGGTCCATAAGGAGGCGACTGTAAAACCTTTCGTTTCGTGTTGCGTTTTCATAAACAATCACAGCGCCTTTGCCATGACGCATGGCGGTCTGAACGGATGATGCAAGCCGATGAGCACTTTTCTCGGAAACAGCGAGAGTGTCAATAACTACCTCAATATCATGTATTTTGTACCTGTCGAGCTGCATGCCGAAAACGAGATCACTTATTTTACCGTCAATCCGCACTTTCAGGAATCCCAGTTTCCTGATCTGTTCGAGCAACTCGCGGTAATGTCCTTTTCTGCCTTTTGCAATCGGTGCAAGCAGGTGAATTGATTTCCCCGAAAACTCTTTTCCGATAAGTTCTACAATCTGGCTTTCGGTATAACGGATCATCTTTTCTCCTGTTGAGTAGCTGTAGGCTTCAGCAACCCGGGCAAACAACAACCTCAGGAAATCGTAGATTTCCGTTATAGTACCAACAGTTGATCGGGGATTTCGAATAGTGGTTTTCTGTTCGATGGAGATTACCGGGCTAAGGCCTGTAATTTTATCAACGTCGGGGCGTTCGAGGTTGCCTATAAACTGACGAGCATAGGCTGAGAATGTTTCCATGTAACGGCGCTGACCTTCGGCGTAGATGGTATCAAAAGCGAGTGATGATTTTCCGCTGCCGCTCAAACCGGTTATTACTACCAGTTTGTTGCGGGGAATTCTTACATCAATGTTTTTCAGGTTGTGTTCCCTGGCTCCGAAAACTTCAAGATATTCGTCGGCCTGCAATTCTTCAGGTTCTAAGGATGTGTTTACAGGGCTGAGAGATTCCATGAAAGTTGCAGATGCCGGCTGATGGGTCCGGATAAGGATCAGTTGGGTGCTACAGCGTTTACTGTATCATTAAAAATACGCTCGCCATCGGATATTTCACTTACAAGGCTGTCGTAATTGATAAAGCCTGGTTTCGGAATGAGGAATGTGTATTTCCTGCCGGCTTCAACGGTGAGTTTATCTTTAAGCAGCCATGGATTGAAGTCTTTGAGGATTCTATAATTGATTTGGTGTTGCTGGGCAAAAGCTACCAGGTCGTTTACTGTGGAATCAACAGCGACTTTGTATGTTGGTATAGGCGGGTACTGATCTTTATACCTCAGGTAAAACCCGAATTCAGTAGGATGCTCGTAAAGCAGTTTCAATGCAAGTATTCGGTAAATATACCGTGAGGTTTCGGCATTCAGAAACAGGTCGTAATAATTGTCAACCTTCTGACGGTTAAGTTCTTTCATAATTCTGCCTTCACCAGCATTATAAGCTGCTGCTGCTAATGTCCAGTTTTTGAATACGGCTTTTGAGTCTTTCAGCATTTTACACGCTGCCAGCGTGGCTTTTTCAACATGATAGCGTTCGTCAACCTGATCGGTAACCTCGAGGCCGTATCGTTTTGCTGTTTCAGGCAGAAACTGCCAGAAACCGGCAGCGCCTGCAGGTGAAACAGCGTTGGTGAGGCCGCTTTCGATAAGTACAAGGTATTTAAAGTCTTCGGGAACGCCGTTTCTTTTCAGTATCGGGATGATATCAGGAAAATATCGGGCAGCTTTTTTAAGCATCAAAATGGTTGACGAATGCCAGTAAGTATTTACAGTAAGCTCCCTGTCGAGTCCTTCGCGTACATAGTAGAGGCTCAGCGGAGCTTCTTCGCCGGCAAACTCAACCTTGGCAGGCAATACAAGCGAGAATACTTTGTTGCTGTGCATGAGCGCTTTACGATAATTTTCGTCGTCAACGCCACCGTTATTGTTGCGCAGCAGATAAAAGCCGTGTATGCCGGCTATGGTAATCAATGAAATGATGATAACGAACCGTTTTTTCATGGAACCTGAACGAAATAAAAAGTTTATGATTGATTGTGTTATAGGAAGCATACAAGTATTATACCGAAATTGTAATCAGAAAACAGGGGTTAATTGTGAGAAAAGCGGAGCATTGGCATCTTTTTCCGATAGTAAGGGATGTGTTATTCCCCAGTTTATCTCCAGTTGAGGGTCATTCCAGCGGATAGCAGACTCTGAGGCTTTATCGTAGTAGTTAGTGCATTTATAGGAGAAAATAGTGTCGTTTTCGAGGGTGATAAAGCCATGGGCAAAGCCTTCGGGTATCCAGCATATCCATTTGTTTTCACCGGTGAGCTCCATCGATACCCATTTTCCATAAGTTGGAGAGCTTTTACGAATATCAACTGCAACATCAAGCACGGCTCCTTTTATTACCCTGACAAGTTTACCCTGAGCAAATGGTGGTTTCTGGAAATGCAGGCCACGCAATACACCTTTTTGTGAGCATGATTCATTATCCTGCACAAACGAAACACCTATGCCGGCTTTCTTTAGTTTTTCATGCTGGTACGATTCGAAAAAGTATCCGCGGTCGTCGCCATACACAGCAGGTTTTATTATCAGAACGTCAGGAATGGCTGTTTTAATAACTTCCATCTTTAAGAATATAGTGCTTTAAGGAGTATTTGAGCAGGAATGAGATCGGATATCAGATGTGAATTACTTCGCCGTATGCTGCAGCAACTGCTTCCATAACTGCTTCGCTCATGGTCGGGTGGGGGTGAACCGATTTCAGTATTTCATGCCCTGTGGTTTCGAGTTTACGCGCCACAACTGCTTCGGCTATCATTTCAGTAACATTCTCGCCAATCATGTGTGCACCAAGCCATTCACCGTATTTAGCATCGAAAATTACCTTGATAAACCCGTCTTTTGAACCGGCAGCGCTTGCTTTACCTGACGCAGTGAAAGGAAACTTACCGACTTTAATATCATATCCGGCTTCACGGGCAGCTTTTTCGGTGAGGCCTACAGAGGCTATTTCGGGCGATGTATAGGTGCAGCCGGGAATGTTACCGTAATCGAGTGGTTCAACATGCAGACCTTTTATTTTTTCAACACAGGTGATGCCTTCGTGCGATGCTACATGGGCAAGCGCGGGACCGGCAACAATATCACCAATAGCATAATACCCTTCAACGCTTGTACGATAGAATTCGTCAACCAAAACTTTGCCTTTTTCGGTCTTGATGCCGGTTTCTTCGAGGCCAATTCCTTCGAGGTTTGTTGCAATGCCAACAGCCGAAAGCACTATGTCGCATTCAACTGTTTCTTCTGTTTTGGGCGTTTTTATTTTCACAAGGCAAATTTCACCTTTCACTTCAACGCTTTCAACAGTTGAGGAAGTCATTACTTTCATTCCCGATTTCTTGAAACTGCGTTCAAGTTGTTTCGATACTTCTTCATCTTCGAGTGGCACAACATTGGGCATAAATTCAACCAGGGTAACTTCGGTTCCGATGGATTGGTAGAAGTATGCAAACTCCGAGCCGATGGCTCCCGAACCAACCACTACCATGCGCTTTGGCTGCTGCGGCAGTGTCATGGCTTCGCGGTAACCGATTATTTTCCTGCCGTCCTGTTTGAGGTTGGGCAACTCACGCGACCTGGCCCCGGTTGCAATGATGATGTGATCGGCAGTGTACTCATCCGTTTTGCCGTCAGAGGTTGTAACTGATACCTTTTTACCCGGTTTTACTACTCCAAAACCCTGAATGTGATCAATCTTGTTCTTTCTGAAAAGAAATTGTATGCCTTTACTCATACCATCGGCAACACCGCGACTTCGTTTTACCATTTCCTGGAAATCGGCACTCACAGTGCCATTGATGGTTATACCATAATTGCCGGCATGTTGCAGATAGTTATATACCTGTGCGCTTTTCAGTAACGCTTTTGTGGGAATGCATCCCCAGTTGAGACAAACCCCGCCAAGTTCCGATTTTTCAATGACCCCGGTTTTGAAACCAAGCTGTGAGGCACGTATGGCTGCCACGTATCCGCCGGGGCCGCTGCCGATAACAAGAATGTCATAATGCATAGAATGACTTTTTTAAGTGTGCAAAATTACCAAATTCCGGCGATAAACCGGATGGTTTGTTGTGCCGGAAATTGAACAATCGGGAATTGAGAATTCCTCACACAACTTCATTTATTTTAGAGAAATAAAAAACGGCCTTGTTACAGGCCGCATACAATATTATGAGAACCCTTTATTGCTGAAGGCTGTCGGTACCGGTTTCCGGTTCAGTGCCTTGCATGTCTCTCTGTTTCAGTGTATTTTCGTCCACAACAGTATAACCTTCGGGCAGTTTGAACTTTTCGGCAGGCACTTTTACACCGAACTCAGCTTTATCGGCCACCATTTCAAGCTGTCCCATCACAATTTTTAATGGTATATTCTTATAATGAACGCCGATGAGCCTGTTTGCCGGATTAAGGCTGTCGGGAGCAATGGAGTATTTAATGCCTTTAAAGCCGGCAACGGTTTCTTCGCCTTCTTCTTTATAATCGAGTGTTTTTTTCCATTTATCGGAGAGCGAAGCAAAGTTCATCTGCTCCATAACGGCATCGGTCAGCGTGGCTTTATAAACTTCTTTGCTTGTTGCATCGCCCTGGCCCATGTTGTTCTCAAGGTCATAATGATAGCTTATGTTTCCTTCCCTGATATCAATACTGTGCTGTTTCATTGCAGTACCCATCATATTGCCTTCGATAACGGTTTCACGCATTTCTTTCTGGCCATAATCATCAAAATACAGTGTCTGGCTCATCTTAACACCCATCATATCGAAAGGCTTGTACACGACCATTCCCGATTTTTCACCAAAAATACCGTTTGCCGGAGCACCGCCTTTTCCGCCTTTGTTGCACGATGTTGTAATTACTGCCACTGCAAGCGTTGCAAAGGCAAAAAGTAGGATTGATTTTTTCATTGGTTCAGTTTTATTTTGATTGCAAAGGTACAATTTAATGATTACGGGCAACATGCACTTCTTCGAAGTCATAGGGAAATTGTACTGATGCTTTATTCGGTTTTGACCTGTTTTTCACTCGTGGCCACTCATCTTGAAATCTTTGATAGGAATATCGGGTATGCATCTTAAGTAAATTGCGTAAATTTGTTCAGACTAAATTTACTGGGAGTTATTGTTTATAACTCTGAATAGTAGTAAATTACACCATCAATCTACATGAATATGAAGCGAGATCCGGTTAAAGCTATCTTCGACCTGAAACAATTTGGTGAATATGGTGATGTTAATCCATCAATCACCGATTCAGCAACTTACACATTTATGCAAGCCAAAACCATGACTGATGTTTTTCATGGTGAGCAGGAAGGGTGTTTCCTTTATTCCCGCCATTGGAATCCCAGCAACAAGTACCTGGCCGATGCAATGGCAGCTCTTGAGGGTACGCAGCAGGCCTGGGTAACCGCATCGGGCATGAGTGCCATTACCGCTGCATTATTGCAACTTTGTAATAGCGGGGATCATATCATTTCGAGTATGACTACCTACGGTGGAACTTTTGCTTTTCTGAGTAACTATGCCCCAAAATTTAATATTAAAAGCACGTTTGTTGATATCACTGACCTCGAAGCGGTTAAAAATGCCATCACACCCAATACCAGGGTTATCTACACCGAATCGATGACGAATCCGATGCTGCAAATATCCGATATACCGAAACTTGCAGCTTTGGCCAATGAGCACGGGATAAAACTTATTGTTGACAACACTTTTACACCCATGATTATTCAGCCTGCCTTGCTGGGTGCTCATGTTGTTGTTTACAGTATGACCAAATTTGTTAACGGTAAAAATGACTGTGTAGCCGGCGCTATATGCGGGACCGACGAGTTCATCAATTCTCTCATTGATGTAAACTCCGGAACAGCCATGCTGCTGGGCCCGGTTCTCGATCCGCTCAGGTCATCAAGCATTCTCAAGAACCTGCATACCTTGCATATACGAATGCAGCAACACAGTCGTAATGCACTTTACCTTGCCGAAAAGTTAAAGGAAGAAGGCTTGGTAGTCAGCTATCCCGGTTTACCCGGTCATAAGGGTCATGGTTTGATGAAAACCATGATGAATCCTGACTTTGGTTTTGGCGGTATGCTGGCGATTGATCTGGGCACCGGCGAAAGAGCAGCTCGGTTTATGGAGTTAATGGAAATGCACGATGTCGGCTATTTAGCTGTAAGCCTGGGCTATTTTAAAACGCTGTTCAGCAATTCGGGGCGTAGTACTTCGAGCGAGGTGCCAAAAGAAATTCAGGATGAGATGGGCTTGTCGGAAGGTCTGGTTAGGTTTAGCGTGGGGCTCGATCATGATATCGAAGCTACCTGGCAACGAATAAAACATTGCCTTGACATGATGGAGTAGCAGAGACTTACCTTTCTCTGTCTTTTAAAATCAACACCGAAGGCAACTTTTTAAATTTCATCATCTTTTTGATGACCAGGTCTTTCCAATCGTCAGGATGGACAATGATTAAATCATAGGAGCCAACAATCTTTTCGGGGATTTCCATTTCATCGGGTTGAATAATCCTGATCTTTTCTTCTGGATCGTCACCAAACAGAGATAGCGACCGTGCATCATTTTGATAAACGATGGTAATCGTGTTTATCGCCGGATTGAGTGCCATGTTCCTGACGGTTGTTTCAAACAGAAAATTCTCTTTTTCAGGATAGTAAACAATCACGTTGCTGGCCGTTGTGAAGTCATTATCCACCAGGATGCCGACATTGCAAGGGCTGTCATGCAATGTTTTCCTGATCTTTCCACCAAGGTGATCCGTTGTAAACACTGACTTGGCGCTTCCCAGAAGCAATAATTCACACTGAATTTGCTTTGTTGTGCGGATAATTTCGGCCTGCACATCGTCGGTTGTCCGGTAAATTGTCGATATCTTAATACCGGCCTGGTTCGCGGTGGTTTTAATCGGATCGAAACTTTCCTTCTCATATACAGCCGCTTGTGTTGGATGTACTTCGGCACTCGGTGTAAAGTGAATTGCTGTGATATCACCTGTAAAAGTTCCACCATTGCCTGGAGGTAACAGAAACCTGCTGAGTTTCAGTAGCGTGCTGCCCATTCGTGGCGGACCGAAAGCGATAAGTATCCTGAGAGGATGTAAACCTGCTTCGGTTACCGCTTGTTTCTTTTCTCCGAACCAATAGCGGATAAGCGAAAGAGCCGGGCCGGTCATAAAAGTTGTGATAAGAGCCATAAGCACCATAATGGCAAAAATCTCAGGTGATATTACGCCAAGGTCATAGCCGATATTGAGTACAATCAGCATGATGAGCCCACGTGTATTCATAAGCGTGCCGAGTGAGAGCGAAATTTCCCACGTTAATCCTCCAATCCTTGCAGCGAGCGCAGTACCTGCAAACTTACCTGCCACGGCAACCGTAAGTACAAGTAGGAATACCAGCCATATATCCGGCTCATTTAACAGCCCGATCTCGGTGCGCAGGCCTGTGAATGCGAAAAAAAGAGGCATCAGCAATACAAGGCTTACATCCTCAATCTTTTCAATCACGTTCTTCTTGAATTCAGATGTCTTAGGCATAATGATACCGGCAAAAAAAGCACCGATCAGAGCATGAATGCCGATGATTTCAGTAATGAAGGCTGATAAAAGCAGAAAGATAAAAATTACAGCGATGATTTGTTTGCTTAATGTTTCGCGAGCTATGTAAACCATACCTATCTTTTTCAGAAATGGTTTTACCAGGAAAATCATTGCCAGAATATAAACTGCCGATAATCCGAAAGTCAGTCCGGCATCAAGCCAGGTGCCCGAATTTACTATGGCAATAACGGCAGCCAGAATTCCCCATGCTGTAATGTCATCAATTGCCCCGCAGGTAAGTGCAAGCGTGCCCAGTTTTGTGTGTGTAAGTCCTCGTTCCTGGATAATCCTTGCTAGTATCGGCAATGCTGTGATGCTCATTGCAGTTCCAAGGAATAATGAGAATGCCAGAAACGAAACATGCCCGGGTGCGAACCGCGGATATAGAAAATAGGAGAGGCCAACGCCCAGTGCAAACGGGAATATGATACTGGCATGACTAACCATTATCGCAGTACCCGCCGATCGTTTTAAGATGTTGAAATCCAGCTCCATGCCAACAATGAACATGAACAATATCAGTCCGATCTGGCTGAGAAAATGCAGGATCTCAATTGACTCGGGTGGAAAGATAAATGCAAAAAGTTGAGGAAAAAACGCCCCCAGAACAGAAGGTCCTAAAATGATGCCGGCTACAATTTCACCGATTACCGAAGGTTGTTTTATCCTTTGCGAAAAGTAACCGAGTAACCTCGATATCACCAGTATGATGATGATTTGCAGAATCAGCAACGCCAGAGGTTTATGAAAAAAATTAACCACAGAGGCTATCGGTGTATTTTCAGGAACAGTGCCTGAAACCTGTCCGTTGGTAAGTGATGATTCATGCAATACAACACTGTTTCCTGAGTGCTGAAGCAGTTTTCCATGTTCGATGAATACCCACATCACAAGTGCAAAAACACCGATGGTGACAATGTAGAACAACGAGTTGCGGGCAACTTTCATCGGCAGCTTATTTGGGAAATACAAGCACGGCTGCAAAGTTAGTGTTTCTTTTTCAGCCGGTTATCCTGATGGAAGGTGGATTAACTATAGCTTTCAACTGGTAAGCAGGTACATACAAGATTCCGGTCGCCATAGGCATCGTCAATTCGGGTTACGGCTGGCCAGTACTTATCCTGTTTGTTTGAAGTCATGGGGAAAGCTGCTTTTTCGCGGGTGTAAGGGAGTTCCCATGAGTCGGCAGTAACCATGGCTGCAGTATGAGGCGCTTTCCTGACAGGATTGGAGGCTTTATCGGCTTTACCTTCTTCAATCTCCCTTATTTCTTCACGTATTGAGATCATGGCTTCAACAAACCTGTCGAGTTCTGCCAATGGTTCGCTCTCGGTAGGTTCGACCATGAGGGTACCATGAACAGGAAATGCCACCGTGGGAGCATGAAAACTATAATCCATCAGCCGCTTTGCAATATCAATCACCTGAATGTCGGCTGTTTTCGAAAACTGGTTGCAGTCGAGAATCATTTCGTGTGCTACCCTGCCTTTGCTGCCGGTGTAAAGTATTTTGTAATGATCTTTTAGCTTGTTTTTTAAATAGTTAGCATTCAGAATAGCATATTTTGTCGCTTCAGTAAGTCCTTCGCCACCAAGCATCTTTATATATGCATACGAAATAGGAAGTACCATGGCACTACCGAAAGGAGCGGACGAAACCGCTCTGATTGCCTGTGCATTATCGTTTTTCGAATGTATGTGTCCGGGAAGAAAAGGCCTGAGATGAGATGCTACACCTATTGGCCCGACACCCGGACCACCGCCACCGTGCGGAATTGCAAATGTTTTGTGCAGGTTGAGGTGGCATACATCGGCGCCAATGATACCCGGATTTGTAAGACCGACCTGGGCGTTCATGTTGGCTCCATCCATATAAACCTGCCCGCCGTGATCATGGATAATCTTCACAATTTCGAGTATGTCTTCTTCGAATACACCGTGAGTGGAAGGATAGGTTACCATAAGTGCCGCAAGGTTGTTGGCGTGTTGTTCGGCTTTTGCCAGCAAATCAGCAGTGTCAATATTGCCTTGCTCGTCAGTTTTCACGACAACCACATTCATGCCGGCCATGGCTGCACTTGCCGGATTAGTGCCATGCGCCGATGCCGGTATAAGGCAGATATCCCTATTGCTTTCACCCCGGCTTTCATGCCAGGCTTTAATCACCAGTAGTCCGGTATATTCGCCCGAAGCGCCTGAATTAGGCTGAAACGAGATGGCATCAAATCCTGTTATTTTGCAAAGGGCTTTTTCCAGTTCATCGATCATTATTTTATAACCCTCGGCCTGGTTTGCAGGGACAAAAGGATGAACAGATCCAAACTCGGGCCAGCTCAACGGAACCATTTCAACAGCAGCATTAAGTTTCATGGTGCATGATCCTAATGGAATCATACAGCGGTTTAAGGCAAGATCACGGTTTTCAAGAGTTTTGAGGTAACGCATCATCTCGGTTTCGGAGTGATAGCTGTTGAATTCCTTTTCCTGAAGGTAGGTTGATTGCCTGTCGAATTTTGAATCGAAGGTGCGGATGAGCCCGCATACTGCCGGATCGCAGACAAATTTGGTAAAGAGCTTTTTGTTTGCCGATGCCAGTATGTTCAGTATGAGGTTCACATCGTCAAGGGCCGAGGTTTCGTCGAGGCTGATGCTGATGGTGTAACCGTCCACATAATTAAAGTTCACCTGGTTTTCGAGAGCCAGGCGCCTTATTTCATCGATAGAGGTGGTATCGGGAATGCGCAGCCTGATGGTGTCATAGAAGTTGCTGTTCAGCTGCTGGTAGCCGTATGCAGCTGATTCCTGCGCCAGCACACCGGCAAGTATGTTGATATGGCGGGCAATTTGCCGGATGCCCTGAGGTCCGTGATAAACCGCATACATACCGGCCATGATGGCCAGAAGAGCCTGCGCAGTGCAGATGTTGGAGGTTGCTTTTTCACGCTTTATATGTTGTTCGCGGGTTTGCAGCGCCATACGCAAGGCACGGTTGCCTGATGCATCCACCGAAATGCCGATGATACGACCTGGTATATAACGCTTGAATTCTTCACGCGTCGCAAAAAAAGCAGCATGCGGCCCGCCAAATCCCATAGGGATGCCAAATCGTTGTGTGGAACCAAGCACTACATCAGCACCCCATTCGCCGGGAGGAGTGAGTAATGCGAGACTCATGATATCGGCAGCCACTGCAACAGCAACTTTGTGTTCTTTGGCTTTTTGCGAAAGCGTCGTGTAATCAGCAATGTTGCCCGACTTGTCGGGGTACTGGACGATAGCCCCGAAGGTTCTGTCATCGAATTCAAATGCATCCGCAGCAAGTACCTGTATTTCAATCCCGAGTGCTTCAGCACGGGTAAGGATAACTTCAATGGTTTGCGGGAAGAGCGAATCAGCAACCAAAAATACATTAGCGTTGTTTTTAACCGCATCGCGCGAGCGGGCGTTGTAAAACATAATCATCGCTTCGGCTGCAGCTGTGCCTTCGTCGAGCAATGAGGCATTTGCTATGGGCATTGCAGTGAGGTCGCTTACCATTGTCTGGAATAGTAAGAGGGCTTCGAGGCGGCCCTGGGATATTTCTGCCTGGTATGGAGTATATGAAGTGTACCAACCGGGATTTTCAAAAATATTACGAAGTATAACCCCGGGAGTGATGGTATTGTAATACCCTTGCCCGATATAGGATTTAAAGACTTTATTTTTTGATGCGATGTAACGGATATGTTCAAGGTACTCGAGTTCGTTCAGGCCTTTAGGCAGATCAAGGGATTTCTTCAACCTGATGGAGTCAGGGATGGTTTCCTCGATAAGTTTATCCAATGATGTTACTCCAAGTTCGGTAAGCATATGTTGTGCTTCGGAAGGACGCGGACCGTTGTGGCGCAGAACGAAATTATTGGTAATCATATAGTTATGTTTGAGTGAGAGATCATTTTTCAGGGAATGCAAAGTTACCAATTCCCCGTTTATTTAAAAATTCAGAGGCGTTATTGTTAATGAATTAACAATTTTGTTCATAAGTGGCCGTGCCTTGGCGACTTCCGGAAGGTATATTAAAATTGAATACCTTTGCCACTGTTGCATGAAGCCAGATAATTTCTATCAACAACTGAAAATCATGAAGATTAATAAGCCTGTTTTTTTTGGCGCAATGGCCATCTGTTTTGCGGCTATATTATGGGGGCTCGATGGTATTGTGTTGACTCCAAGGCTTTTCAGGCTTGATATCACTCTGGTGGTTTTCATTTTTCATGCATTGCCGTTTCTGATAATGAATATTTTCCTTTTTGGCGAATATAAAGCACTGAAGAGGTTTACTGCAGCCGATGTGTTCTTCTTTGTGATGCTTTCGCTGCTTGGTGGAGCTATAGGAACCATGGCCATTGTGAAAGCCTTGTTTCTCGTCGAATTTAAAACGCTAACGGTAGTTGTGCTTCTGCAGAAGCTGCAACCTGTGTTTGCAATTACATTGGCTGCACTTTTACTCAAAGAAAAGCTTAAACCGAATTTTGTATTATGGGCGGTTGTGGCTGTTGTAGCAGGTTATTTTCTTACTTTCGGATTGCATTTGCCCGATTTTAAAACAGGCAGCAATACAATGCTCGCAGCCGGTTATGCTCTGCTGGCTGCTTTTTCATTCGGAAGTTCTACGGTTTTAAGCAAGAAAATCCTTGAAAAGTATGCTTTTGTCACGGCTACATTCTACCGGTACGGATTCACAACAATTATCATGCTGCTGATCGCTGCCGTTGCCGGAACATTGCCGGCAATTTCCGGTGTGAATCAAAGGGAGTGGATGATCTTTCTGATTATTGCTTTTACAACCGGGTCAGGGGCAATATTGCTTTATTACCTAGGTTTGATGCGTGTGCGGGCAATGCTCGCAACCATTTGTGAACTCTGTTTCCCTGTATCAGCCGTTATATTCGATTATGTTTTCAATGGCAAGATGCTCAGTCCTTTACAATGGGCTAGTGCATCAATTATGATTTTTGCGATCCTGAAACTCAGTATTCAGAAGGCCGGGTAAGCTCAAAAAAAATACCTTTTCTGAAGAAATTCAAAAAAAGTATTCGGGTAAAACAATACCGAAATTAAATCATGAAAAATCTTTCAATGATTCCATCAATTTGCGGCGTGTAAAAAATATGCGGCTCTTCACTGTTCCAATTGAAATATTCAGGTGATCAGCTATCTCCTTGTATTTATACCCTGCGTTATGCATCTCAAAAGGCATACGTTGATCAGCGTCAAGGTTTCCGATTGTTCTGTTGATTTCCTTTTCCGAGATCCGTGATTCGGGGGATGGGAAGTCGCTTTTGCGTGCGATGTTCAGATAAAACAGGTCTTCAGTTGAATCAACAATGGTATTGGCTTTTTGGTTACGCCGGTAATTGTTGATAAATGTGTTTTTCATGATTGTATAGGTCCACGCTTTTAGGTTTGTGTCCGACTCAAACTTATCGCGATTAACAAGAGCTTTGAGAAAAGTATCCTGAAGCAGGTCCTTGGCTTCTTCGCGGTTTGAAGTTAACAAATTAGCGTAATATTCCAGATTGTTCCTCAATCCTATGAGTTTATGCGAAAATTCGATCTGTGTCATGGTTGCGATGTTTAATGATTAGAACAACAACTTAAACAAGTAACACGAATCTTTTTAGAAATGTTAACACATTGTTAATCGTTTCTTATGAACTCATTATTAGTTAATTGATCAATGAGCTGTTTTAATTTAGATTCGTTTTAAATTGTTGACTAAATTACAATCAAAAAGTAAACATGCAACATCTGAAGATTAAATTATTGTTAAAAAATTCATAAAATATTTAATGTGCACATAAACAATCACTTATGGCGCATAAGTAAACTTTTTCGAACTACGGGTGTAATCTTACGATGCGAGGCTCTCAAGAAATGTTGTGAACTGTGGTATCGATTTCATAAGAATAACATTATCGGGGACGACCTCTATCTGCTCGGTAATTGATGGAACCGATGCCAGCAGTACTTTACCTTTGGGCAAAAACCCCGATATTATTGAAACAAAAGTGTTAAGTTCTTCAACCGGCAACGATGTGGCAATAATGGTAAAGAGGAAATCGGGCCGTTTAAGAGAAGCAAGTTGCTCAACATCAGGCAATGGAACGTTGGCTCCAAGGTATATGGCATTATGTCCGGACTTTTTAATAAGATAATGCGTAAAGAGGAGGCCCAGTTCGTGATACTCGTTCTCAGGCAGAAAAATGATGAATAGTTTCGGGTGATTTCTTACTCCGGCGTGAATTGAGTCAACGGCGAGGATAAACTTCTGCCTGATGAGGTTGGTCACGAAATGTTCCTGGCCGGGTATCACTGTCCCGGTTTGCCAAAGCACGCCCACTCTTGATAGAAAAGGATATATAACATTGATAATGGCACTTTCGAAACCTAATTTGATAATCGCATTGTTAAGGGCTTTTTCAAAACGCATTTCGTCATACTCAACCATTGCAATGAAAAAACTTTCAATGAGGCTGTCATAATCGGTTTCGTGCACGGTAATGTCGATGATGAGTTTATTTATCTCATCACTGTTCATGTTTACAATGCCCGAGATCTTGTATCCGTAACGATTAAGTATCGCGATATTGAGAAGGTGTTTCAGGTCATCGTCGGTATAATACCTGATGTTGGTATTTGTACGCTGAGGGCTGACTACATGATATCGCTTTTCCCATATGCGTATCGTGTGGGCTTTAATTCCCGTAATTTTTTCCAAATCCTTTATGGAGTATGATCTCATTTTGGATACATGGTATTAAACTCAAAGATTAAACAGAAGATACGAAAAAAAGTTTTTTTAGTTTATTGCCAGCAAGAGAACCGGAGTCCGGTTTAATGGTTCCCGGGTTCAAATTTGTTGTCATTTCACTGTATCAATTCGTTTATCATCTTTTGAAGAAGTTCTTCTTTGCCTTTAAAATCATTTTCTTCTTTGATGATAAATGAAGTTTCATCAATTTTTCCAAGCACGGCCTCCATCTCTTCAAAATTCTCATAAACCTGCTGTCTGTATGGATTAGTGTAGTCCTTAAGCCTTGATTGGCGTATAGACTTTACAATGCTTCGGCTCACTTCGAGGTAGCCGGTGAGCAGTTCGGCCAGCAATGCCTTTGTGAGCAGTTTGCTTTCGGACATTTGCTGCCAGACTGCCAGGGCATGTTCCAGTTTATCAGCAGTATAGTTTTTGCTCTGTTCGGCATAGAAATTATGTACCTGGTCCCAGCTAATGATTTCATAATCAGTAATCTGCTGACGCAATTTTTCAACTTCTTCGGCTTTGATAAGCTGTCCGCCAACATTCAGCCATGAACTGAGCTTTGCAGGTTTCGATATGATAGTGTTAAGATGTCCGGGATCGCTGGTTTTGTTTGTGATAAGTGATTCGAGAATATTTTCGGCCACATAACAGTTAATCATATCGTTGAATATTCTCCAAGCCTGCTGTGGTTTCAGAATAAGTCCCACACGTTCGCTGTGTTCCATTCCTGGCACGGTGACATTGAAGTTTTTAGCCAGAGGAACTTCAGAAGAGAGTAGTTCGCGGCCTTTAAGGATGAGTTGCTGTTCGGTAAGATCTGCCTTATTTTCTTGTGATATGGCCAATGCATAACCGGTATGTAACTCAAGGAGACGGATGCTCCCGATCATACTGTTCACCGTGTCAGGCGCAAGGTAATTGTACTCAAGATGTTGCAGTTTCTCGGGGCGTTTGTCGCGATCGGCAAGTTTCCATGAGTTGCGGGCAAGTGCGTACATGTTGTACATGAACCAGTAGCCCGGCATAACTTCGAGCCTGTCGTTTGCCACATTATTGTTTACCAAGGCAAACGGGAAGGGGATGTTGAGTTCGTATGGATAATCGCCTTTTGCAAGCAAGGTAAACGGTGCAAAACGGCTGTTGTGTTTAATGCTGGCGGTAAGAGCCGGCCAAAACCCCCGGCCTGCAATGATTTCACCATCGGGGCTGCGGCTGTTGTGATTCGAGCCGAGTGTGGCACCTGCAGCAATATTGCTGATGCCTTCAATGGTGGCCGCTATGAGGAACGAATTGTTGTGATGCTGTTCGTGGGCGGGAAAAATGAGTGAGTTGAGGACTTCGCAGCATGAAATGGTTGAGTTTTCGCCCAAATAGCTATTGATAAGCCTGGCTCCGTATTTGAGCTGTGAATTTGCACCGAGAATAAACCGCACTGCCTTCACGCCGTAAAATATTTTGCAGCCTTTGCCAATGATACCATTTACAAGCTCGCAGCCTTCACCAACCTGTGTAGGATACTCGGGTGATGAATTTATCGTGAGGTTTTTCAGTTTGTTGGCTCCTTTTAGGTAACTGTCTGCACCAATTTTCACATCCTTAATAATGCTGCAGTTCTTAATAACAACGCGGTCACCGATGGTTCCATAGTATCCCCACAGGTTATCGAATTGTTTTTCGGTTATCTCGCGGAAGCGCTGCTGCAATGCTTTCTGATGACGGCTGCGGCTCCACAACCAGGCGTCGCCCGACACAATACCATCGAAAGGTAAAATGCTGCGGCCACCGTTTTCATTGCATATTTCGAGCCATATCCGCACGGCTTCAGGTTCGCCTTCTTTTAAAATTCCATTGCCGAATTTGGCATGACAGGTGGTGTCGATTTCGTGAACGTTTGTTATAATAACTTCATTTCCAATGATATAGTGCGACAGGTAGTTAACATTGTCAATCACCACATTGTCGCCAAAATCGCAGCTCACAATGGTGCTGTTATAAATACCAACCGGTACCTGCAGGTCGTGAAATTCAAGGAACCAGGGCTCAAGTTTGCCAATGCGCACCAGCCCGAAGAACTTCGAATTTTTAACCAGTTCCGGGTTAAATGCTTCGGTTACGAGGATATTATTCCAATTATCGGTTGTGTTGCGGTTGCGAACCAGTACTTCGATTTCATGGGCGCTGAGTTGCCTGAACCTGTTGTTGGGAGGGTTCTGGCGGTTTCGCAGGTAATATTCATCCTTACCCGAAGGCAGGTATTGTTCCGGTATAAAATTATATCCAAGCGATTGAATTGGTCTTCTGTTGATATCGTTCATAAAGGCATAGAAAAGTTGAATAAAGATACGACATTATTGTAGTCTTGTGAATAATTATTTCAAACTGTTGAACTTTTAATATCAGGCAATGCAACATGAATCCTCGCTACCGAAGGAGGTTGAATGTTTAATTCGCAAGAATTCAGTATTTTGTTATGAGAATCAGAGGGCAAACTGTAAGCCCAGCCCAACCGATACGCCACCAGGTGTGAGAATATTCAGGGTTTTCTTACTGGTATCGGTAAGAATTGAGCCATCGAGCACTTTCCACCGGTCTTTCTGCAGTAACACGCCATAACCGGCCGCGATGAAAAGTTTATGACCATTGCCGAAAACCCATTTATAGCTGAATTCCGGAGTAAAAACCATTGCCGGAGAAAGTTTCAGATTTACATCCCTGTCGCCGGTCGTGGTTTCGAGGTTCGTGGTAAAACTGCTCAAGCCTGATGCATATGAAAAGAAAGCTCCGTAACCTATGCTGTTGCCAGTCGATTTTTCGCCCCTGATGCCAGCGCTGAGTTTGCCACCCCAGCCGCCAATTCCGGCGCCCAGCCTTACAAACAGTTTTTCGGCAGCTTTAATGTCTGCCGTTACGCCTATAAGGCCTGAGAAACTTTCGATGCCGGTACCGATACCTAGATAAATATTATGGCTTCCTGGAGCCTTAGATGCAGAGTTTTCCTGAGCACTCGCGCTGATTACAGTTGTGATAAGCAAAAAAACAAGCAGTTTTTTCATGGTTTGGTTTTTTAGGTAACACAATGATTATAGGTTAATTGGATTGTTGTTTTCAAATATCGCAAAATATTAATGAAGTTCATGGCGTGAATGCATAAAGTTTTGCGCGGGATTGATAAAATTGTACTTCCGGTATTATTCGTACCCATTCTCTATTTCGATAAATCCGCCTTCTTTCAAATCGATTCTTACCATAAGATCTTTGAGAATTGTAACTTCAGCCCCGTTTAGTTCTTTAATTACATGTGTCCTGAAAGGAAGTTTAACCGTGGCAATTCCACCTTTTTCACTTTCAATCCGAATATTCACTATGACTCCGTTTTCTTTTTTTGCTGAAACCAGTAAAGCTCCTTCAGCCCTTAACTTGTTGAACGATACATCCTTCCATTCCTGTGGAATGGCGGGAAATATTTCAATATACCCTGAATGACTCTGCAGCAGCATTTCCTGTATTGCCGAAGCGAAGGCAAAATTCCCTTCGAGGGTGAACGGGCCGTTGAATTCGCTTTTCATCCCGGTTTTACAACGATTGTTATTCAAGTGGAACGAATTCACCGAGCAGTAACACGATGAAAACTCTCGCAGGACTTTAGCGGCTTTTTGTCCATCGTGCATCCATGCATACATATTGCCGAGCCAGCTGAATGAGTATCCGCACCAGGCGCCTGTTCCCTGTCGTTCAAGGTTTTCGATGCTTTTTTCAATGAGTGTGCGGTCATCTGCATTTTCAAAATCCAATAAGCCCAGCGGGTGAAAGGCCATAAGGTGCGAAAAATGGCGATGAGACTCGTTCATAGGGAAGCCCGGTGCAATGGTGATGCCCGTGGCCGTATCAACGTCAACACTTGGAATCTGGCTACCTGTTAATGCCCAATGTGCCGCTTCCTCATGTAAGCCTAATGTCCCGGCCATTTCGGAGGCTATTTTGAAGACGTAGGCGGTAAGAGCACGGTCGTAATTTGTCATATCAAGGAACCAGGCGTTTATGCCGCCGTCATGACATTCGGGGCTGGAACTCATAGGCAGCGTTCTGATACCATTATCTAACACAGTAAGTTGTTCAATATGTTTAGCAACTGCCGAAATCCATGGATACGCTCTCTTTTTCAGGAAATCAGTATCCATGCTGTAGCGCCATTGCCAGTAAAAATGCTGTGTAAGCCAGCAGCTCACAGTTGGCGACATTGCGTACATATGCCATCCACCCATTTCATGTCCGCGAAGTGTGGCAACTCCAGGAACATTCAGACCGTCGGTTCCGAATACTCTTTTGGTGTACTGTTCAAAATATGGTTTGTTTTCCCAAAGCCAGTCGGTAAACACTGAGGCTTCATCAAGGTGATTGCTGCTGTATGACGGCCAGTAACTGAGCTGGGTGTTGAGGTCGCTGTGAAAATCGCCTTTCCAGGGTGGCAATAAACCATTGTCGGCAGTCCACACTGCCTGAAGGGAGATTGGAGGAGCTCCTTTGCGGGAAGCAGCGCCGAATTTGTATATTTCGAGGTAATACTGTTTCTCGATCTGGGCATCAGGAATACTGATTGAGGATTGCGACCAGTAGTTGAGCCACCATTGCTTATGCAAGGCAGCAGCCCCATCGAAGGTGAAAGAAATAGCTTTTCGTACAATCTTTGAGGCCGTAACAGCCTTTTTCTTATCAGCATAATGTGCTGTGATGCTCACGACGCCCTCGCCGGTGTTCCAGGCGACTGCTGCCTGGTATTTCAGCGGTCCCCAGGCTTTTTGATTGTAAACCGAAAAGTTCCCGGCAGTTTTGACTTCCCCCTGCAAATACCCAAGTCTTGCCAGGCTGTATCCTTCTGTTACCGGATTGTTGCCTGACTTAATACCGGTGTTTCCATACGAAGGTGCAACGAGTTTAGGTAAAATGTTTGCTCCTTCCCAGGCGTACCGTACTGTTGGATTCAGTGCATCAACATATATCCTGAACCTCACGTTATTAGTCCATTGAATAATGCAAATAGCCGAGGCGATGTTGAGTTCAACTGATTTTACTTTTCCCAGGCTGCTGATATCAAATTCAATAGCGGCTCCGGGGAGTTTTGTCGGGCCCAGATCGCGATCGTATGGCTGATCAGCAACTTTCCATACTGTATCCCAATCTCCTGAAAGACGGTGTTCGTAAGCCCATTTGTATGTAAACCTGTTAATTTCGGCAGTTGGCCTCAAATCCCAAAGGTCAGCGCGATCGACCGAAATGCGCAATCTTCCTTCTTTTTGCCACACCAGGGCACCTATCATACCGTTGCCGAGAGGTATGGCTTCATCCCAGCGCGAAGGGATAACATCGAACCTGAGGTTATGTTTACCGGCTGGTTGAGCTGATATATTGGCAGAACATAGCGTAAGTAAAATGGCTGCGGTTGCAATAAGATAACGTGTGTTCATAGCTGTTATGAATTTATGGCTAAAGTAGAATAAAATAGAGTTTTGGCATTCCTGAAATGTTTAT
>JAKLFM010000043.1 GCA_022711175.1 Bacteroidota bacterium
ATATTGCAATGGTTTTCGGGGAATATAGGTTTTCATCATGTACATCACCTGAGTTCAAAAATCCCAAATTACCGGCTCGAAAAGTGTCATAACGATACCAGCCTTTTTGAAACTGTTGTTCCGATTCCGTTTTTCAAAGGATTCAGGATGTTGAAGCTTAAACTTTGGGACGAAAAGGCAGGCCGCCTGGTAAGATTCAACGAGATTGGATGATATGTTCTACCATTGTTTCAATATTGGGCTTACCGAGCAGTTTAAGTGTTGAAAATATCCTAAACAGTCCGGTATGTTTTGTTAAACGAGATCTGACCGATGCGGAGTCACCCTGTTCTCTTGTTGAAAAATACCTGATAAATATTTAGTGTTTAATTCAGAAATCGCCCTACTTTTGCCGCGCTATGGTGAGCTGAACCGGTGCCTCCGGTTTCGCTTTAAAAGGGAACCGGGTGAAAATCCCGGACAGTCCCGCTGCTGTAAGCTCTTTTAACCCCGGGATTATCTTTAGGCCACTGCCGAGTTACACGGCGGGAAGGCATCCCGATGGGGGAGTAAGTCAGAAGACCTGCCATAACATTGTTATTCAACGCTTTCGGGGATAAAGGCAATGAATCATAACGGTCATTTTTTTTCCGTTTTGCTTTTTCCCAATGTAAAATCAAGATATGAACAGGCTGTTATGCCTTTGTTTAATTCTGATCACTGTACTTTCTAAGGCACAGCAGAATGATACTGTTTACAGTTTACCGCAGATAGAAGTGGTTGGTGGAAGAATTGCAGCACTCACAACTGGCAGTTATTTTCAAACAATCGATACTATCGCTTTGCAACAATCAGCAACACTGGCTGACATACTTGCTTCGCATACCACTGCAGTAATCCGTTCCAGCGGACCAGGCAGTAGTGCTTTGCTTTCAACCCGGGGAATGCAATCCACGCAATCCGTTGTTAGTTGGGAAGGTATTGCATTGAATTCGCCCACCCATGGCTCGACTGATCTTTCGATGATGCCGGTGTTTGTATTTGACAACATTTCAATGCAATACGGAGGTGGCAGTGCACTTACAGGCAGTGGAGCAATGGGAGGAAATCTCCTGTTATCTGCATCTGATAATTACAATCAACCCCTTCGTTTCAGAGTTAAGCTGGCTGCCGGTAGTTTCAGCAACTATGCACCGTCGCTTAAAATGGCATCAGGCAGCGATAAATTGTCATACTCATTCGCTATTGCCGCCAATCGTTCTCAAAACAATTTCGGTTATACCGATCTTTCAGGAAAAAAAGCATTTCTTCGGAATGCAGGTTATAAGTCTTTAAATGTGGTTCAAAAAGTAGGTTGGAAGATTAAACCGCACCATCTGCTCTCATTATCAGGATGGTGGCAGGCCTCGAACCGTGACATCCCTCCTTCGATGGTAATGTTCCAGAGCACGCAGCATCAGGACGATAAAGCGTTGCGGCTCGCCTTGCAGTATAAGTGGCTGGGAGTGAAATCGTTGTTCTCCTCCGGTATTGCCTTCACTCACGAATACATGCGATATACCGACGAACTTTCGCAAACGGATGCGGTTTACAACAACAATACCTGCTCTTCAAATATCGGATACAAGAACGAATTGTCAGCCAGTACATCAATTGATGCCGGCATAAATGCAAAGCTTATTATTGCTGATGTCCCATATTACGAAAGTGTGAAGAAACAGCCAGAACTCGCAACGTATTTCTCGCTTATACAGAAGATACCCGGAATTGGATGGAATGCCGCTATAAACCTCCGACATGAATTTGTTGAAGGTTATAAAGTTCCTTTTTGTCCCTCATTCGGGGCTGAAGGCAGGATAAAAGGGAAATTGGGTGGACGCATTAACCTTTCACGAAATTTCAGGGTGCCTGCACTCAACGATCGTTACTGGCAACCAGGCGGCAACCCTGACCTGATTCCTGAGTCATCATACAACGCCGAAGCAGGAATAAGTATAAAGATAGGCGATAGTTCAGCTGATAAGATTTGGGAAGAACTGGTGATTCAGGCCTATTCAGCCTGGGTCGACGACCTTATTCTGTGGGTGCCGGCAAATGCATCTTTCTGGTCACCGCAAAACATCGAGAAGCTATGGAGCAGGGGAGTCGAGGTGATTTCTCTGATGAAACTTCAAAAGAGCAAATATAGTTCCACATTGACGCTTCAGTACATATGGTCTCCATCAACACTTTCGGGGCATGCTGACAATGCTGATAAGATCAGCGGTAAACAGTTGATTTATATACCGCTGCATACTGTGAAGGGCGATTTCAGGCTGCGGGCAGGCAGATATTTGTTTCTTTTAAACGGTGTTGTGGAAAGCCGGCGATACACACGAAAAGACAATGGTGAATGGTTGCCGGCTCACGGGATTCTCAATTTGTCAGCGGGGCGGGATTTTATCTTGCACGGCAGCAAACTCACGTTCAGGCTTGATATTACCAACATCCTCAACTCATCATACCAATCCGTTCAATTTTACCCGGCACCCGGTATTACTTTTCTTGGCAGCCTCACTGCCGAAATCTGATACAAACTCACAAACTCATACCATGAAAAAAAGTAAATTGGTTTTACTCGCTGCTCTATCAGGATTGTTTTCCCTGAATGCATGCCAAAAAGATGACTCTGATAAAACCTCAGATAAATATTCTGATGGAATTTTTATTGTAAACGAAGGTGTATTTACAACCGGCACCGGTACCATTAGTTTCATTAACCGTACAGCCGATTCGGTGAGTCATGATATATTTAATTCCGTCAATGGCAGGCCTTTGGGTAATGTGGTACAATCGATGACGATATATAACGGCAAAGCCTACATCGTGGTCAACAATGCCTCAAAAGTCGAAGTGGTGGATGCTGCCACATTTAAATTGGAAGCGACTATTTCCGGGCTGGTTTCGCCGCGTTACTTCCTGGCAATCAACAGTTCTAAAGCATATGTAACAGATTGGGCAGGTAATGTCGCCGTTGTTGACCTTGATGCAAACGTAATTTCAAAAACCATCACTGTAAATTCCGGTCCCGAACAAATGCTTATGTCAGGATCGCAGGTCTATGTCCTCAATTCAGGTGGCTGGAATACCGATAGCACCATTAGCGTCATTAATTCCTCAACCGATCAAGTTGCAGAAACCATCAGGATCAGGCATCGCCCAACCGGAATAGTAGCCGATAAATACGGTAAAATATGGGTAATGTGTTCAGGTAGAGGATTTAACGGTTGGCCACAAAACAATGATTCGGAAGGACATCTGCTGAGGATTGACCCTTTGACCAATCAGGTTGAATATGATTACTCTTTTGTTTCAACTTCGATGCATCCTGATAAACTGGTCATTAACAAAACCGGCGACAGGTTGTATTTTCTTTTTGATGGCGGTATTTATAGCTTCAGTATAAATGATTCCAACGCGGTACCGGTCCGTTTTCTATCAAGAACCAACCTTTATTCTCTGGGATATGACAAAGCTGACGATTACCTGTATGTTTCCGATCCGCTTGATTACCAGCAAGACGGATGGATATACCGTTATAATGCATCAGGTGGCAACATGGTAGATTCTATACAAGCAGGAATCATACCTGGTAATTTCTGTTTCGGTGAATAATGTAGTTCTTGTTAGCTTTGTACTCGTATTGAGGTTTATATGGAAATTCCGGAAGAAAACAAGTTGCTCAGTGAATGTGTATATACATTTACCCGTAGCAGTGGTGCAGGCGGACAGAACGTGAACAAAGTCTCGACAAAGGTTGAGCTATGGTTTGATGTGAGTTCCTCAATGGTATTAAGTGAAGAACAGAAAGCATTGGTCATCAGCAGGCTGAAGAATAATGTTACATCAATTCGCTTAACATCAGGCCGGGAAAGAACTCAGTCGGCTAACCTAAAGCTGGTTTCAAAACGAATTCTCGAAAAACTGGCCGGGTTGCTTACAGAGTTGCCCGAGCGTGTTCCAACCGAGCCGTCAGCAGCATCAAAACTGAAGAGACTCAGGAATAAGAAGAAACTCGCCGAAAAGAAATCAGGCAGGCGAGATGCACCAATCGTCACCGGCGACGATTAGCCACGGATATGATGAGGCATATTTTCGGGCAGAACGATTGATATTTCAACCAGTCCGCCAATTGCGCCTTTTGAGAACCACGCCGATTGCCATATCAGTTTCCTGATGCCCTGCTTTTCAATTGTATAAACGTTTGTGCTTCCGTTTTCGAGCAGTTGCCTGATGATAGCTGCCGAAGAGGCGTTGTGGCAATCAAAAAGGCTATTGCCGATCAGCGCTTCGCCGCCGTATTTGGTGAAGGTCGCTGCTGCTTTGTCGTTCATATAGAGGATGTTGGCATCCCTGTCGGTAACAGTGATCGAAACAGGCAACTCTTTAGCCCAATCGGGAATTACATTTTCTATTGTGAGCGGATTCATGAGCTTCTTGAATATTTTGAACAAAAATACAAGGTAATTACCCTGAATTAGAGAAAACAATTATCTTTGCACCCTCAAATCCGGCTCCATAGCTCAACTGAATAGAGCATCTGACTACGGATCAGAAGGTTTCAGGTTTGAATCCTGATGGAGTCACCACTAAATCAAGCAGTTAACATGAAGTTGTTGACTGCTTTTTTTATAAAAAATAAGCCCCATTTTCCGGGGCTTTTATGAGTTTCTTCAGATGAAGCAATTATTCTTCCTTTTTGTAGAACCATGCTGATTTTCCGGGTTCGGTTTCTTCATCGCTCAGCCAGTACTGGTCAACGGGTATATCGGTGAGTTGTTCCCAGTATGCCGGCGAAACGCTCTTACCATCTTTAGTCTTGAGGCTCATTTCATACACAGCGATTACAGGGTTAAAAACGAGGTCAGTAACTCCTATCGTGTAAAGTTTTGGGGCATCTTCGACCGTTTGCTTCTCTTCAGCAACTACTACTTCTAACTTGTTGAGTTCAAGCAGGTCTTTTAAAAAGCCAGCCCTTTCCTTACTTACGCTTTTTTCGATTATGGTACAACGTATCCCATTAATCTCTTCAACAATATGCTTTGCTTTGAGTGCCATATCAAATTAGTTTAAAATTCCGATGCTCAGGTTATTGATGAGTTCGTACAACTGGCCCCAGAAACCAATTGCAAATAAACCCAGTGTGCACATAATCAATGCTATGCGTGTGGCCATATCACTCTTAAATGATGCAATTGGTGCTTCGTTTTTATTGATGAACATAGCTTTAACAACGAGCAGATAGTAGTACAACGAGATGGTGGCATTGAGAACAGCGATAAAAACTAACCAGTAGTAACCTGCCGATGCTGCCGATGTGAAAAGGAAGAACTTTCCGAAAAATCCTGCAACAGGTGGAATGCCTGCCAGCGAAAACACCGAAAGCATCATCAGCAGGCTTAGCTTTGGATTGGTATGATAAAGGCCATCATAATCGTCCATGTTCTCCTTGCCGGTGGCATTTGAAATGGCGGACACAACTCCGAAAGCGCCGAGATTGGAAAAAATATACACCAACACGAAGTATATAACTGATGTCATGCCTGTTTTACTTCCGGCTATGATACCCAGCAGAATAAAACCTGCCTGAGCAATAGAGGAGAATGCCAGGAATCGCTTCATGTTTTTCTGCCTTAAAGCGAAAAGATTACCTATGGTCATGGTCAGAATTGCGATTATATACACCAGATCTTTCCACAGGAAGGTGATAGAATGGAAAACAATATACAGGATGATGATCAGAATAAAAGAGGCAGCACCTTTTGAGATAACTGAAAGATAGGAGGTTACATTTACCGGCGAGCCTTCATAAACGTCGGCAGTCCATAAATGGAAAGGAACGAGTGAAATCTTAAAAGCCATTCCGGCAAAGAAAAATATGAAAGCCAGCACCTGCATGGGAGTCTGGCTGAATGAGGCCGCGACATCGTTGTAGTAGATTGATCCCGTAGATCCGTAAACCAGCGACAGCCCGAACAACAGGATACCCGACGATAATGCTGATGAGAGCAATAATTTGATACCTGCTTCTGCCGATTTGGTCTCGTGATGCCTGTATGCCGCCAGCGCTGTCATAGGAACGGTAGCCAGTTCAAGACCCAGATAAAACATAAGGAAATCGCCGCTCGATATCATAAAGTACATCCCGATAAGCGTTGAAAGAAGAATGATGAAGTATTCGGCCATTTTCTCCCTGTTCTCGTCTTTGTGCAGCCAGGTAACGGATTGCAAAAGGATGATCAGTACACCGACATTCAGGATATTCTTCATCATAACATGCAATGCGTCTGTGCGGTACATGCTGCCAAACAACTCACCAGGTTGGGCTGGGAGAAATCCTGCAATTGTATGCAGCGCAAAAAGTATGATTGTGATTGGTATAATAGCGTTTTTTTGCCCTGGCTTGAGCATGAGGTCAATAATGAGAACCACAAGCGCCAATGCCGTGAGCAATAATTCATGTCGCATTAAAAGAAAATCGTTTATTGTCATCGCTATTCGTTGAAGTCGTTAGTTGTCATTGAATTGGCAGTTTCTATAACAATCCGGCAAGGCCGTTTCCTGCTATTCGCTGCACCATAGGCCACAGGCTCACATTTATCATATCCGAGAGCCAGAGAGGGGCTAAGCCAATGGCAGCAATTGAAATAACAAGGGTAATCGTGGACAGCTTTTCGTACCACACTGCATCGGTAAGCTGCAGGTAATGATCGTTTTTAATTGGCCCGAGCAGCAGAATGCCTACAACCCGCAGAATATAAACAGCCGTGATTACGATTGATGATGTGGCCACAATGGTCACTACCCTGTGGAATGTATCGGTATGCTGAAAAGCGCCCACAAAAATGGTCATTTCGGCAACAAATCCGCTGAGTCCCGGCAGGCCGAGCGAAGCGAGGCCTGCAATCACATATACAACACCCAGAAAAGGGATGACCTTCATCAGCCCACCCATTTCCTGTATCATCCTAGTATGTGTTCTGCCGTAGATCATACCTATCAGTGCGAAGAACAGGGCTGTCATCAGTCCGTGTGAAATCATCTGAATCACTGCGCCATTCATAGCTGTTTGATTCATCATTAGTACTGCAAACAACACCAGTCCGCAGTGGCTCACCGATGAATATGCATTGATGTATTTTAAGTCTTTCTGCACAATGGCGCCAAAAGCACCATAAACCACGCTTATGGATGTGAGTATGATGAATATCCAGGCTTGTTCATGCGCTGCTTCGGGCATCAGGTAAATTGCCACCCTGAAAGCGCCGTAGCCACCGAGTTTCATGAGAACACCTGCATGAAGCATCGAAACGGCAGTTGGTGCAGAGGCATGGCCATCAGGCGACCAGGTATGGAAAGGAAATAATGCACCCAGCACCCCGAAGCCTATAAAGGCAAAGGGAAACAGGAAGCGTTGCATTTCGATCGGTATCTGTATTTTCGATATTTCCTGAATATTGAATGTGAGCTGTCCGCCACCCGGCGCTGAGTTGAAATAAATCCCCAATAGCCCTACCAGCAGCAGCGCAGAGCCTGCCATGAGCATGAGCGTGAGTTTCATGGCTGAGTATTCCTTCGGACCTGAACCCCAGAGACCGATTAAGAGATACATCGGAATCACGGCAAGTTCATAAAAGAGGAACATGGTGAACAGGTCGAGCGAAATAAAAAAGCCAAAAACGCCCGAAGCTAACAGAATAAGCGAAATAAAAAACTCCTTCGAAAGGTAATCAACTGTCCATGAGGCGAATATGCCTGCAAAAACCACAATGGCCGTCAGCGCAATCATGGCTACCGAGATCCCGTCAACACCAACAGAATAATGAATATTAAGGGTTGGAAACCACAATGCGTCAAAAGAAAAGAGCATTTCGGCGGTATTGCCTGCTTTGCGTTCGGCCAGGTACATAAAGATGAGAATGCCGGCCATTATAAGCTGAATTCCCATCCCAACAGCACTTACAAGGCGTGTCTGTTTGGTATTGCGGGTAAATACTATGCCCACAATGGTGAGGAGAGGTATCAAGACAAATAAGCTGAGTATGTTCATGTTAAAGTTTTTTGCTTACCATAAAAAGATGAAAATGAGCGCCAAAGCAACTGCACCGCTTACGAAAACAAAACCGTATTGCTGCAGCCTGCCTGACTGGAAATCCTTTATTGAGTTCGACGTCAGTTGTGTAAGTCCGGCAATTCCATTCATGGTTCCGTCAACAATATGCCTGTCGAACCATGCGATCGGTGTTGATATGTACCTGAAAATGATTTTCTTGGTCACAAAAAGGTAAATCTCGTCGAAATAGAATTTGTGATACGCCCATTTGTAGAAATGCGGAATTGCGTTGGCGATCTTATCTGGTAGGCCATTTGTTTTCATGTACATAAATGTTGCCACACCAATGCCTGCCAGTGCTATGATTATTGATGGTATTGCAACCGACCAGTTGATGTGCGCGGCAAATGGAAGACCATCGGAAGTGACAAGGTGGCTGAAGGGCAGATAGCCGGCAAAGACCGAACCGAAAGCAAGAATCATCAGCGGTATCGTCATGATGTAAGGCGCTTCGTGCGGGGTATGATGATAGTGCGTTTCCTTAGCCCAGAAAATGTTGTAATAGAGCCTGAACATATAAAAGGCGGTGATACCGGCAACGGCATATTCGATGAAGAAAAGAACCCGGTTGTGCTCAAATGCTGCCGACAGTATTTCATCCTTGCTGAAGAATCCCGAAAAGCCCGGTACTCCGGCAATGGCAAAACAGGCAATCAGAAATGTTATGTGCGTGACAGGCAGGTACTTGCGTAAACCGCCCATGTCCCTCATATCGTTGCTGTGAACAGCATGAATTACAGCCCCGGCACCGAGAAACAACAACGATTTGAAGAATGCATGTGTAAACAGGTGCCAGTTGGATGCCATGAAACCAAGGCCTTCGTGCCCTCCGTATCCTGAAACACCAAGGGCAAGCATCATATAACCGATTTGCGACATGGTACTGTATGCCAGCACACGTTTAATGTCGGTTTGGGTACAGGCTATCACGGCTGCAAACAACGATGAGAATCCGCCAACCCAGGCCACAACATGCAACGCATCAGGAGCGCCAAGGGCAAATACAGGAAACAGCCTGGCAACCAGATAAACGCCGGCAACCACCATTGTGGCGGCATGGATAAGTGCCGAAACGGGCGTAGGGCCTTCCATGGCATCAGGAAGCCAGATATGCAGCGGGAACATGGCCGATTTTCCGGCGCCACCCATGAAAATGAAAATCAGCGACCATACCAGGACCGAAAAGCCAAGAAATGTTGCTCCACCCGCTGAGGCAATGGCAGGACCGCCAGGACTGGTAAGTGAAATGAAGTCAAACGTTTTGGTAGTGAACGACAGCATGAGAATCCCGATTAGGAAGCCAAGGTCGGCAAAACGCGTGACGATGAATGCTTTTTTGGATGCCGCAACAGCGCTGGGCTTTTCATAATAAAAACCGATGAGCAGGAACGACGAAACACCGACAAGTTCCCAAAAGATGTACATCTGGAATATGTTGGTTGCCAAAACCAACCCAAGCATCGAAAAACTGAAGAGCGAAAGGAAAGAGAAGAACCTGTGGTATCCGCGCTCACCTTTCATATAACCGATACTGTATATGTGCACCATCAGCGAAACTGTAGTGATCACGATCAGCATCATAACTGAGATGGGATCGAGCAGCGAACCGAGGTTTATAACAAGGTTTTCGTTGAGTCGCAGCCAGGTGACTTCAAATGCTTTTACCGGAACGTATGCGCTTCCGGCAACATGCGAATGCCAGAAATACTGCCATGCCGTATAGTACGAAAGGATTGCAGCAATACCTAAACCGGCCGATCCGATAATTCCCGAAACTACTGGTTTCATCCTGTGGCCTGTGAGGCCTGTAAACAGAAACACAATAAATGGAATAAGCGGGATGAGTATCGTGTATGAGTAATTGATCATTGATGCGACTGTGATTTCTTGTTAAACGTTGTTTTTCTGCATTAGAGTGCTAATTCTTCATCTGGTCAACATTTTCAACATCAATCGACCTGAAATTGCGGTAAATGTTGATGATGATAGCAATGCCCACAGCAGCTTCGGCTGCCGCCACGGCAATCACAATAATGCTGAAAAAGTGGCCCTGCAGATTCTGCGGGTACAGGTATTTGTTGAATACCACGAAATTGATGTTTACCGAGTTAAGTATCAGCTCGATTGACATCAGCATGGTAATGAGGTTTTTACGGGTGAGGAAACCAAATATTCCAATAAAGAACATCAGGGTGCTCACAACGAGGAAATAGTATAAAGGTATGCCTTGTATCATTGTTGCCCTGAATTATTTGTTTTCGGAATTCATGTTTTTGTCTTTTTCCCTGCGCGCCACAATAATAGCACCTATCATGGCAGCCAGCAGGAGGATTGAAACCACTTCGAACGGCAATGCAAAGCCGTTATGTTCGGTCGAGATCAACGCTGTGCCCACATCCGTCACCGTTGAAGTAGAAGCAGGCTCAGGGCTGGGAACAAAGGTGAATTTGTAGATAGTGAGAAGTGTGAGCAAAGCGCCTGCGCCGGATGCCAGGGTTGATAATACACTCTGTTTCCATTCCGATACAGCCGCTTTTTCACTGATATGGCTGGTGAGCAGAATTGAGAAAATAATGAGTACAACAATGCCGCCGGCATACACCGTAAGTTGCACAGCGGCGAGGAAAGTGTACTCGAGCTGGAAATAGATACCGGCAGTTGATACCAGAACAAACAACAGGTAAACCGCCGCTCTAAGGATTTTCCGGCTGGTGACGGTAAGCACAGAGAATACGAGTATCATCAGCGCCAGGAAAACAAACATTACTTGGTTATTCATCTCATATATTTTTTATCCGGTAAACTCCGGGTACAGGTCTATTCTTTTATTCCTTCCATGATCTTCGATCCTGGCTTATTGAGAACCTTTGTAAGGTTGCTGCGGTTGTAAACTGCATGCTCATATTTCTGTCCCATGATAATTGCATCCGATGGACATGCCCTGACGCAGAGATTACAGAGCGTACACATACCGAGGTGATAGATGTGCTTATCAATGATGCGTTTTTTCTTACCGTCCTCTGTTAGTATACTTTTCGAAATTATTTCGATGGAACCGTTGGGGCATGCCAATTCACACAAGCCGCAACCGGTACACTTGTGTTCATTGTTTTCGTTGTGGGGCATAATCACTTCACCCCTGAACCGCTCGAACATTTGAAGTTTTTCACGGTTTTCGGGATAGCTCTGGGTAACATAGTTCCAGGGAGTAAACAGATACTTGCCCGTAACTCCAAGTCCCTGCAGCAGGGTGTAGAATCCGCCTAAAACTTCTTTTATATAGTTGAAAAGTGCCTTCATGTAAGTGAGTGCTTTTTAGTTGGTTACCAGTGCCATCCCATCAGGACCACGACCGACATCAGTATGATATTGAACAAGTTAATGGGGAGCAGGTATTTCCATTCAAGTGTGAGTATCTGGTCAACGCGCAACCGCGGGAAGGTCCATTTGAACCACATAATAAGCAGGATGATGGTGCATACCTTCAGGAAGAACCATATAATAGGAGGGAGGAGATCCATCGCTGCGTTGAAACCATTGCCGGTACCGAAATGCAAAGGCTGCCATCCTCCAAGGAAAACAATGGTCACCATGGCCGCTACAATGAAGAGGTTCATGTATTCGGCAAGGAAAAAGAATGCAAACTTGATTCCTGAATATTCGGTGTGAAATCCACCGGTGAGTTCCGATTCGCCTTCGGGAAGGTCGAAAGGCCCGCGGTTGGTTTCGGCAGTTCCTGCAATGATGAAGATCACAAAGGCGATAAATGCCGGTATGTGGCCTTTGAAAAGGAACCATCCGTCAGCCTGTCCATTTACGATGCCGGAAATCTGCATCGTTCCCGAGAGGATGATCATGGTGATGAGCGACAACCCGACCGAAAGTTCATAGCTGATGATCTGCGCCCCGCTGCGGATGCCTCCAATGAGCGAATATTTGTTGTTGCTCGACCAGCCGGCAAGTAAAATACCGATAACACCTACCGATGAAACGGCAGTAACGAAGAAAACGCCGATGTCAAAGTCGAACGACTGTAGTCCCGGTGCAAACGGGAACATGGAGATAATAATGAAAACAGTGGCAATTACGATATAGGGCGCCAGGTTGTACAAAAAATGATCAACTCCTTTTGGATTGATGATTTCCTTCATCAGCAGCTTGATAAAGTCGGCTATGGTTTGAATGAAGCCATAAGGTCCAACGCGGTTAGGGCCGATACGCTGCTGAATTGCCGCACAAACCTTACGTTCGGCATACACCAGGAAGAGCCCGAAAAGAGCCACGAACAATATATATAGTATCCCGATGATAGCCCATTCGATAACGGTTGTCCAAACCGGCGTCAAGCTGCTGCTTAATCCGTTGTGGATGGATTGAGCCAAATCAGTGAAGTCGTAAATGCTAAATGCCATTACTTTGAAATATAAGGTTTTAACGATCAATATCGGGAATTACCAGGTCGAGTGTAGCCATGATGGCTACCAGGTCGGCAATTTTGACACCCTTTACCAATTCATTGAGTACGAATAGGTTTGAGAATCCGGGTGAACGAAATTTAAGCCTGTAGGGATTCTTTTTCCCGTCGCTTACGATAAAAACGCCAAACTCGCCCCTGGCACTTTCAACGCGCTGGTAAAACTCTCCTTCGGGAAGTTTGATAACACCCTTCATTTTGACGGCAAAATCGCCTTCAGGAATATTGTCGATCAGTTGTTCGATGATCTTCATCGATTCCCACATCTCTTCGATACGAAGCTGGTAACGCCAGAAAGTGTCGCCGTCGGTAGCAAGCTTTTCTTCGAACTTCACATAAGGGTAAGCGCTGTAGGGGTGCAGCTTCCTTACATCGCACGAATAACCAGATGCCCGGCCTGATGGCCCGGTAACTCCCCAGGCAATTGCCTCTTCTTTCGACAGTACGCCAAGCCCTTTTGTACGTTCTTTAAATATTACATTACCTGAAAGCAAAGTATCGTATTCGGGTAGTTTCTTGCGAAAATACCTGATGAAATCCTTCACCCTTTTCTGGAAATTCGGGTGAATGTCGAACATCAAACCGCCAGGTACATTGTAATTAAAGGTCATGCGGGCGCCGCAGGTTTCTTCGAAAATATCGAGGATCGGCTCCCTGTCGCGTAGTCCATAGAAAAAGGTAGTCATGGCGCCCATATCCATGCCGGTTGCACACCACCACAACTGGTGCGATGCAATACGCGTAAGCTCATCCATGATGGTGCGGATGTATTTTACCCGCTCGGGAACCTCGACCTGTAAAGCGTTTTCGATGCAGAGGCAAACGGCTTCATTATTCATGTGGGCCGAAAGATAGTCCATGCGGTCGGTGAGGTGGATCAGCTGCGGGTATGAAAGCGATTCGCACATTTTTTCGATGCCGCTGTGAATGTACCCGATTACAGGATCAATACTCTGAACTATTTCGCCTTCGAGTTTTGCGACAATGCGTAATGCACCGTGCGTTGAAGGGTGCTGCGGTCCGATGTTGACAAAATAGTCGTCGGTCTGTATTTTGTCGCTGTTGAATATTATTTCTCTATACTCTGCCATACCTATCTTTCTACTATCCTTACCGGATCAACATAATCTTTTCTGAGCGGGAAACCCCAGCCGTCTTCGAGGAAAAGCCTTCTCATATCGGGGTGATTGTTAAACCTGACGCCAAGCAGGTCGTACACTTCTCTTTCGTGTGAATAAGCGGTAGGCCAAATGTCGCCTATGGTGTCGAGAACAGGGTATTCACGGCTGGCAGTCCTTGCCTTTAATACGACGACATGCCTGTGACGAGTCGAATCAAGGTGATACACAACTTCAAAATAAGTTGGATAATCAACCCCGGTAAGGCAGAACAGGTAGTCGAATGCTGTTTCGCCATTGTGCCTGAGTTCACGACACAAGTGGTGCAAATCAGCAGCAGGTACAATTACCTCAAGGAATTGGGCGCCGTCTTTAAATTCGGCACTGCTGCATAGTTTGGCAATGGTTAGTTTTAGCTCTTCGTTGGTCATGGCAGTTTCGTATAACTGTTCCCTTGCAGTTTAGGCTATTTTAGCTTTTCAGACTTGAGAAGTTTCTTTTCAGTATAATACCTGTCTTTTGTTATTTTTTTCTGTAGTTGCATCAGGCCGTAAAAATAGGCTTCAGGGCGCGGCGGACATCCGGGAATGTAAACATCCACTGGAATTACATGGTCGGCGCCTTTAACAACTGCATATGAATTGTAATAGAACGGCCCGCCCGAGGTTGCGCAGGCGCCAAGTGCCATCACATATTTGGGCTCCGGCATCTGGTCGTACAATCTTTTAAGCACTGGAGCCATCTTGTAATTTATGGTACCGGAGATAATTATGAGGTCAGCCTGGCGCACCGATGGCCGGGCAACTTCATTGCCAAAGCGGGAGAAGTCGTGTCGTGAAGCGCCAACAGCCATAAACTCTATGGCACAACAACGGGTTCCGAAGGTTAGTGGCCACAACGAATTACGGCGAGCCCAACCGAACATGGCATCGAGGTTTGCAAGCACAATGCTCCCGCCTTCGTGAGTTGAAATGATAGGGGAGTCGTTCGATTCAATCTCAGAAAGTCTTTTTTTTCTTATTCCCATTTCAAAGCATGTTTTTTCCAGGCGTATAATAAGCCCAATCCTAGGATGAAAAAGAAAATGATGATCTCAACCAGGCCGCGCATTCCGGCAGTTTTCATGACAACTGCCCATGGATATACGAATACTGTTTCAACATCAAAAATGAGGTAGATAATGGCAAAAATGTAATAGCCAACAGTATATTGAAGCCAAGTACCTCCAATAGTAGGAATTCCGCATTCATATGGCTCAAATTTTACCGGGTTGTATGTTGACGGAGGAATGTAGCTTGAAAAGAGTACGGCTCCGCCAACCAAAACTAATGCTACAATAAAAAATAATACAAGTGATTGACTTTCCATGTGTTACGCCAAAGATTATGTTCCGATTTTTGAATTTTCAAAATTAAAGGAATATTAGTACCGATATATATAATTAGGTAAATATGAATTAATTTAGAGAGATTCTAAATGAATAGCAAACATTTTTCGTTGCCAGCGGTTAAATGACAAATAAGTTGAAAAGCTTAATATTGATCACTGTTAAGCCATTTTATACTTCGTAAACCACTAATAAATAAGTAAATGAAAAATATTCTGCTGATTATAGCCTTTTGCATTAGTGTTTCTATATATGCACAAAAGGCAGCCACTGTTGAAATCAAGATCAAAACTTCGGCGCAGTGTGACATGTGCAAGGAACGTATTGAAAAAGCAATGGCTTTTGAGAAAGGCGTTAAAAGCTCGGTTCTCGATCTTGATAGCAAAGTGCTGACCGTAAACTATTTACCAAAGAAAACTACCCCCGAAAAAATCAGGAATGCTGTTGCCGCCACCGGTTACGATGCCGATGATGTACCGGCCAATGCCAAAGCTTATGACGCACTGCCGCCATGCTGTAAAAAGCCTGATGATCCTGATCACATCGGGCATTAATCTCCCATCGAATAGTTTAAGTTTTAATTGCCTGCATTGAAAAAATAACCGGAACAAGTGCTTTCGCATAATGTTCCGGTTTTTTAGTGGATCAATAAGGGATTAGGAGTAAGCGGAATCAGAACATTATTCCGGCAGCCAGGCTCACAGCTTTGGTTTTGTAATCCTGAGGTTGATTGTTGAGTTTCGATAAGCCCATATCGTACCTCAGGTCGAACTGTAACTTTACTTTACTTACAGGCACCATAATCCCTGCTCCGACAACAATTCCGAAATCAGGGTCTTTTTCGCTCGAATCATAATTGTCGTCAATCCATTCGCTGCTACCGGCAGCTTTTGTCTTTGATTTGAGCAGTAACGCAGCATAAGGCCCGGCATTAAAGTAAATCAAGTACTTGTCGCTGTTCGAAAGTGCTGATTTATATCGTGCCATCATTGGTACCTGCAGGTAATTGAAATGTGTTGATGCATCGTCAAAGTTGCTTGCACCGGGCTCAGTGCCGCGGCCTTTCCTTATATAATTTACTTCAGGAGCAAAGCTGAATGCGCCTTTTACCGGTATTACTGCAAAAACGCCACCCGTGTATGAAGTTGAAATGTGATCGTTGCCGTAAATATCTCCGATTTCCGACAGTGTACTAAAGGTTATTCCCTGGCGCGTACCAACTGATATCTGAGCAGTTGCTGAGGATGATATCAGAACGATCGATGCCACTGTTGCAATGATTAAGTGTTTTGTTTTCATAGTTTCACGTTTATTATTTAGTATCATCCGGTGTTGTTTCTTAGTTTACGGACAACCTGCCGGCTATTTTGTGTTTTATTGAGGTGATTGGAGATGTATTAATTTCCTTGCCTTTACTTTCAGATAATTTGACCTGAACATAATATACAAGGCATGCGGTAAGGAAATAAATGCCTGTTTGAATCCATAATGCGGTTATTTCCCGACTTGTTTCGGTGATGGTTGCACCCAGCGTATTCATTTTAATATAGCCCATAACAGCATTTGAAGAGGGAAATACTTCTCTGACTATCAGCCAAATATTGCTGAAATTAGATAAAGGCCATATTATTCCTGACAGAAAAAAGAGTGGGAATGAAGTGAAAAGAAAGAGGAGCATTGGGCTTTCCCTATTCTTGAACAGCACCGAGATGGTCATGCCAAAGAATATACATGAAAGCAGAAATGGAGTTATGAGGGCTGCCAGCTCATTGAAATTCGCGAGCCTGTAATAGCCGAATATTTGCGGGATTATACCCAGCAGGTACACGCTCATCATTGCGTAGATTGTGAAATAGGCGGCGCCTTTTCCGATAACCTGCCTGAAAGTGCCCAACTTGTTCTTATCCAGGGGGACTAGAGTTCCCATGGCATGTCGTTCGCGTGCTGTACCTGCCATAATGCCAATTGCCAGTATCATAGTTTGCTGTATGATGAGCATGAGGGCAACCGGTATAGCATAGGTGGCAAATCCGCCGACAGCGTTTGCCACCGAAGTGTCTTCGATCAGGATAGGGTTCACTGCGGCATCAGCCTCATTCAAGGTTTCACCTTGCTGCATGAGGTTTCTAACCTGTATCTGTTTTCCGGTTTCAAGCGTTACAAAGCTCGTACCCAAAAGCAGCGTTTTGTAGTAGAGAAAGAACTCCATGTCGGCATACGCCGAAATATTCGTCTGGTTGCCCTGAGCGATATCCTTGCTGAAACTTTTTGGAATTTCGATAATACCTCTGATGTTCCTGAGCTTAAACTGCTCGATACCTTCATTCATACTTGTCGCAATATATGCCACTTTCAGTTCCTGTGTTGCATTGAGTTGTCGTGTAAATTGCCTGCTGTCGGCTGATTTGGAAAGGTCGACAACGGCTATCGGCATGTCGGTAATAATCTCCGGCTTGTAGATCAGGGAGTAAAGTACCGGATAAACCAGTGGAGCAGCAATCATCACGATGATTACTCCGACGTCAGTAAAAATGACCTGGTACTCCCGCAGCCAGATTTTCAGGGTATTGATAAATCCGCTGTTAATCCTTCGTATCGTATTATTTCTTGGTTCTTTCATTGAGTGAATTAGTTTGACAATGAATCTCATCGATATTTTCAGGCTTGAGCAGCCAATGCGTCTGTTTTGTGGATGTTCTCAATGAAATTCTGGTATATGAGTGCCGATTTTAAACGGTTAATTATAACCAGAGGCAGTAGTAAAAAAGCAACAAGGCTTATGAATGAACCAGCCGAGTAAACCCATCCGAACCCTGCCAGTACCTGACTCTGAAATATGTGCATGTAATGCCTCACAGGGAAACCGTATGCCCATAGTTGGAAAACGGGCGACATCGATTCAGTAGGGAAGGAGAAACCGCAAAGCGACAGGGCAAGAATTCCGTAAAAAGCGGCAAGATTGAGTGAATGCCGCATGAGCGGCAGCAGGCCGATACAGAATATTCCTATTGCCTGGTATGCAAGGATAAATAGCAGAGAAGCCATAGTAATACAACCGATACCGGCATGCATGGGTACCATAAGAATCTTGTATACCATGAAGTTCTGGAACATCATCAGGACAAGAAAGATAACAGTATATGGCAGCAGTTTTCCTGTTAATGCCACGACTACTGATTTGCCCGATGCTTTAAGCCATTCACGCGAGGTTTTCTCTTTAATTTCTATACCGATACAATAAACTGTGATCATCAGGATGAAGATTTGCATCATGATGGGCAGAATGATCGTCGTAACATAAGTCGGATAGTTGGCGGTTGGATTAAAAAGAAGATGAGTGCATAGCTGGACGGGTTGAATCTGTGACATAACAGCTATTTCAGGTAAGCCTCGCATTTCGCCTCGCTGCAGGCTTATACCTGCTGAGAGAGTGTTTGTCATTGATGCAAAATCATTACGAAGTAATCCGCCGGCAATAAAGAGGCCGTTGTGGTAATAATACCTGACAATGGGCTGACGGCTGGTCATTATATCAGATTGCAGATTCTCAGGCAGAACTATGAATCCATATATTTTGCCACTTTTGAGTGCCGACATTGCCTCTTTTTCTGATTGCAGGTTCATTACGACATCACTCAATGGGGTGACATCGATGTTTCGGGCCATTTTACGCGAAGTTGCCGTATTGTCGAGGTCCACAACCGCAATGGGCATCTTGGTTGGAACGCCTTCCTTCATCAATGAACAGAAGAACAGGATTGTGGCAACGGGGAAGATCAAAACTGTGAGGATGTAAAGTTTTCTTGACAACATCCGTTCCGTTTCACGCCTGGCAACTTTTAAAATGTTTAAGAGTATTGATTTCATTGGAGAATGGTTGAACAACTGTAAGCTATAACAATGGTTTTGTTGTGCTGAGCAGTGTTTGCTGAATCTATTTCTCAAACTGTCCGTAATCAACCAGTATGCTCATACCCGGGCGTACTCCTTCCAGCGGTACTACAGGCACTGCATGCACTTCAAATGTTTTAACATCGAATCCGCCATTGTTTTTGGTTGGTTTGAACGTGGCATAACTAGCCATAGTCTTGATATAATTCACACGCAGCTTTACCGGTTTGTTACCCAGGGCCGGAACTGTACCTGTGAATTCCGAGCCCATGCTGATTTTTATGAGTTGGTCTTCACGGATATTGAAAACGAACCATACATCAGTAAGGTCAACAATATTCATGATAGGCGCTCCCGATCCGACCAGTTCGCCCTGTTCAGGGAATATGTCCGAAATTTCACCGGTTATGGGAGCCAATAACACCGTTTCGGATTTATATGCTTCAACTTCCGATACGGCGCCTTTGGCCCGGCTCACCAGCGCGGCAGCAGCCATTTTGTCCTCGAGTTCGGCACCGTTCACAGCCAAATCATACTGCGATTTTGCAGCCTTGGCAGTGGCAATGGCAGCCTGGTAGTTTGCTTCGGCTTCGTCGCGTTTTTGTGCAGGAACAACACCATCGCTGAACATGTTCTGAACCCTGTCGAAAGTCTTTTTAGCCAGCGAAACTCCCACTTCAGCTTTCTGCCACAGCTCATATGCTCCGGCTATCTGTTCGGCACGGGCGCCTTTTTTTGCCTTAAGGTTCTGTGCATTGGCTACTTCTTCGGCTGATGTTGCCTGCATGAGTTTAGCATCAATCTCAGGACTGCTCAGCAACACCAGCGTGTCGCCTTTAGTAACTGACATTCCTTCGGAAGAGAGAAACTTTTCGATACGTCCTGGAACTTTGCCCGATACTTTGACTTCTTTAGCTTCAGCCTGTCCCTGCATAATAACTGGATCCGGTTTCAGCACTATCCAGCCGATCAGGCTCACCACTGCAATAACGACAAGCAATGTGATAAATGCCACAAGCATTCCGGAATGTTTTTTATTCATGGTTTTCATTTTTTTTGTTTTTATGTTGTTCTATTTGATATTTGTTTCTTTAATAATGAATTACCGGATATTTGAGAGTGTGAGGTCACCGGTGGCCTGGTAGCATTGAATAGCCGCCTGCCGCTGAGCATAAACAGCTTGCAGATATTCGAGTTGCGAATTCTGCATTTCGGTTTCAGCGGCAAGTCGTTCGGTTATGTTAATCATCCCATCGTTATATGATTTCTCCGCAAGGTTAAGCGCCATACGGGCCGCCTGAAGCTGCTTTTCCTTGAATTGAACCTGCGTGTTCGACGACACATAACTTGTTATTGATTTAGTCTGGTTGAGCTGTAGCAACTCTGATGCTTCATTTTTAGCGTTTTCGGCTTTCTTAACTTCAAGTTCGGCCTGGCGTACTTTCAATGAGCCATTCGGGCGGTCGAAAACGTCCCATTTGAATCCGACGCCCACAATAAATGTAGGGCCGAGGCCAATGTTGTTCACTTTTGCCTCAACCGGCAGGGGATCGGTGAGATCGGCATCGGCTGCAAAGAGGTCGTCGTAACGTGCTGATGCAACAGCCTGTACTTTTGGCATGTAGCACGATTTTGCTGCTTTCACCATATACTTCCTGGCTTCCACGCTGGCAGTAAGTGCCTGCAATTCAGCCCGCTTGCTGATGTCGGAGCCGGTACCAGAGTATAAGAGCGGCTGAAGTTCCGGGTTAAGATTATCAAAAAAAGCAACGGGTTTCCCGGTAAGTTGCGCCAGCTTTTGATGCAACAGGGTTTTCCTGCTTTCATATTCCGATTGCTTTGCCCTGAGATTTGCTTCAGCAACGGCAATTTTCAGGGTATCGAAAGAGGTTGCAAAACCATTGTTCAATGCTGAATAAGCGTATTTTTTCTCCGATTCGAGCCTGGTGGCCGATTCGTCGAGAACTTTTTTCGATTGGTTGAGCAACGCCACCTGATCATAACAACTGATCACTTCTGCTATCACGTCAGTGGTGTATTTGTCGCTCATCGCTTCAGAGGCTAAAACTTTTTGTCCTATTGCTTTGTTAGCATTGGGCACCTGGCCGCCGCTGTATAGCAACATTTTTACACTTGCGTCCAGCCCGAAATAGTTTCCATACATTGTTCCGGCAATTTTGTCGGTTACGGTAGGTAATAGAATGCCTTGTTGCACAAGCAGCTGCTGCAAGCCTGTTATTTCGCTGCTCAACTTGGCCAGGGTAGGGAAAAGCACCGGAAAAGCCGGGTTTTGCATGAATTCACTCAACTTGGCGAGGCTTTCAAAACCAGTAATCTCATCAAAATCTGAGTTGATGGATGAATATGCATAGAGGTATTTGCCTCCCAATTCAACTTTTGGCAGGTACGCTGACCTTAATGCTTTCTGCTGTGTTAAGGCAATTTCCTTGTCAGTTTTTTGGTCGGCAATCTTATAATCCTTGTCAACTGATAGCATAATAAGCTCTTTCAGCTCTGATGAAAGGCTTAGTGTTTGGCCGTATGTACCGCCGGCTGACGCCATGAGTGCAATGGTGAGTGTTAAATACAGGAGCTTTGTTTTCATTTTCAGTTGTTATTTTCAGTTGTTTAAAGTGGTGTCAATTTATTAACTATTGGATAATTGGACTAAAAAGGTAAAACGGTCGATTTTTAAGCAAAAAAAATTATCGTTTTATCAATCCGTAGAATAAAATGTTTACGAGATCATCGATTCGCTTCTCGACATTTTCACTGTTCACCTCAACAAAAATTGGAATCTCGAGGCCTTTCATAGCAGTGACTATAGCGATTGAAGCCAGGTGAGGTGACTCGATGACGAATTCGCCGTTTTCTATGCCCTTGCTGAGAATATTTTCTACTGTGGCAATTTCATCGTCATCATACTTCTTCCTGATGATGTTAATGAATTCGAGATGGCTCAGGTATTCATTTTTTAAGGCGTCATAGAAATTGGCCAGTTTGTTAAGTGCCCTCATCCTGATGAGAATATAAGCTTTCAGTTTTTCGCGTGGATCCTCTATTTTCGAAATTGCTTCATGAAGTTCGGCTTTAAGTAAACCCGCCTCCTTTTCAACAACAGCCTGGAAAATTTCCTCTTTGCTCTCAAAGTAATAGTAAATGGAGCTTTTTCCTTTGCGGGTAGCAATTGCTATCTCGTCCATCGTGGTTTTCCTGAAACCAAAACGGCTGAAAATGTGGCGCGCTACATTAACAATGGTGTCCTTTACTTCGTCTTTATCAAGCATTTCTGGATGAACTTTTTCGATTAGCGACTGCAAAATTATAACAGTCACGAACGCATTCCAAATTTATTTCGAATAATTTAGTCAAAAAGTCGAAAAATAAATGCTAAATATTGTTAAACGTCTTAAAATAAAGCAGATAGTATTATTTGGTTTTAAGGGTACTTATGAACCAACACCGAAAAAATTTATTCCGGCTGTCTAATCATGCTTTAAAACGATCCTGCCGGTAATCTTACCATTCAGCATCTCATCAATCATAAGTGGTAATTCTTCAAGATTAACCAACCGGCAGATGGAATGTAGCTTGTCAATTTTCCACGATGTAGCCAGACGTTTCCAAATACTTGTCCTTAGCTGCATAGGCGTATCCGCCGAATTGACACCGATAAGTGTGATTCCGTTCAGGATAAACGGGAAAACTGTTGTATGCAACTCCGGCGATTGCACGTTGCCGCAACAGGCAACGTTGCCATGCATTTTGCAGGCTTTGAGCACCGTGGCAAGGGTATTGCCTCCAACTGTATCAACAGCGCCGGCCCACCTGGCTTTGAGCAGCGCGCGCTTGCTTTGGTCATCTGTAACGTCGCGCGACAAGATGGTCGTTGCTCCCAGCATATAAAGGTATTCGTATTGCGATAATTTCCCTGTGCTGGCAATTACTTCGAACCCGGCATTTGCCAGCAATGCAACCGCAAGGCTTCCAACGCCACCGGTGGCGCCTGTTACAAGCACGGGACCGTCGGAAGGGCTCTGGCCGCAACGCAGTAGATGATATAGAGACAAAGCGGCTGTAAAACCTGCTGTTCCGAGAATCATGCTTTCTTCGAGGCTTAGCTGTTCGGGCAATGGAACAACCCAGCCAGATGGAACACTGATATATTCTCCAAATCCGCCAGGTGTATTCATGCCGAGGTCATAGCCGGTCACAATAACTTCATCTCCGGGTTTAAAATTACCTGTTATGCAACTCACTACGACTCCGGCGGCATCAATCCCCGGGGTATGCGGATAGTACCTTGTTACCCCTTTGTTACCCGAAGCCGACAATGCATCCTTGTAATTGAGGGATGAAAATTTAACTTTAATAAGTGTTTCATTTTGAGGAAGTTCATCCGGTTTTCGAGACAGGATACTTGTACTGAATTTTCCCTCCGGCGTTTCCGAAACAACCAAAGCTTTGAAAGTTTGGGTCATGGTATGTCATCTTTGAAAGACGAAAATAATAAAAAGCCCCGCTTTGTGTGAGCAGGGCATACAGTATTTGATGGACCGGCAGTTATGGTGCCGCGAAATCTATTTCAGGCCGGTAAACTGTTTCCAGGTCATCGTTTTGTATGATCCTGAACCAATATATTTCAGGAATGGCAACAGATCAATGGCCTGCATATACCCCTGGGTGAGCGTGATGGTTTTGCCAGTCGGGTCAAGATATATGTAAGTTGGGTAACCGATTCGCTGTTTTGCAAGCACGGCTGGCAGTTGGTGAGTGGAGCGGCCGGCACCCGGATTAGGATTTATATAGGTTTTATCCTGGAATTTTATCGGGTTTTTATCTTCGGCATTCAGCTTGATGGCTACGAAATTCTGGCTGATATAGTCAACTACCGATTGATCTTGAAACGTTTCGTTGTCCATCTTCTTGCACCACCCGCACCAGTCAGTATATACATCAACAATGGCAGGCAGTTTCTTTTTGGAGGCTATTTTCATGCCTTCCTCAAAACCGTACCACCTGATAGTAGTGCTTTCAGGCTTTTTTTCGGGCAAAACCTGCGATAACGCCATCGTTGAAAGAAGTAACAGGGATATATTAATGGTGATGAGTCTTTTCATTTTTCTGGTTTGTTTTACTATTTATCGCTTAGAATTGAAAACGTTATCTTCTTATTACAAATGCCGGTCCATTTCGCGCTGCTGATCTTTCGATTTCAAGGTTTCGCGTTTATCGTAGAGTTTTTTGCCTTTTGCGATGGCAATGGTAAGTTTGGCAAAGCCTTCATCGTTAATAAAAAGTTCTGTAGGAACAATGGTCACACCTTTATCCTTAAGCTTGGTCATCAACTTCCTAATCTCACGTTTTGTAAGTAACAGCTTTCGCGGGCGTTTCGGCTCGTGATTGAACTGATTGCCGTATTTATACTCAGCAATATGCAGGTTGAGAACAAAAATTTCTCCATTGCCGAAGGTACAATAGCTGTCGGTTAGATTTACTTTCCCTTCGCGTATCGATTTGATTTCAGTACCTGTAAGCACAAGCCCTGCCGTAAATTGTTCCAGCAGAAAGTACTCAAATCCTGCCTTTTTATTCCTGATACTTATCTTTCGGGTGTCGTTTGCCATGGCTGCAAAGGTAGTGATTGTATAAACGGGCTTACAGCAAAGAAATTTCAGCGATTTACAATTTCAGCATTATTCCTGCAGCAAAGTTTATGCCTGCCTGCGGAAAATACCCGTCGAGTACCCGGAATTCTCCTTCCGAAAAATACCGGTAAACCCATGCATTTGATTCAAACTGATGATTCAGGATGTTGTTTATGAGTAAGTTGATAGAAATTTCATCACAAAATGCCGGATTTATTGTGTAGGCAATATGAACTGAATTCACAAAATAGGGATCAAGGCTTCGTTCATCCGATTGCGTATTATCCACATATTGTTTACCGACAAATTTACTTATGAGCCTGAATGTGAATGATTTGGATGGAGTAAACGCGAGTTCACTATTTGCATTCACAGCAGGAGAGAAGCTGAGGTCAGTGTTATGATGATCCACAGGTATTTGCGACCAGTCGTCCCAGTTATCAATGTACTCGGTGAACCTGGCAATTTTATTACGGCTAAGGGTAAGAGAGGTGTTCCATTGCAGCTTGGAATTAATAAGAAATTTGGAAGAGATCTCAATCCCCGCCCTGTAACTCTTTGGAACATTGACCATTACTGCGGCTCCGACGTCGTTGATAGCACCGGTGAGTACAAGCTGATCGAGGTAGTACATTAAAAAGAGGTTAGATGAAATTTCAGCTTATGTGGTTTTCAGACTGTAGCCGGTTTCAACATCGTACAGGGTTTCATGCTTTGGGGCTGGTTTCAGTGGATCGGCATCAACAAAATTGTCCCTGTTTGGTTCGCGATGGGCAACAGCAACTGAAGCATAGAAGCTGTTACTGCTGTTAGCCTGGTAATAAATGCCGGCCTTGGGATTGAAGAAATTGAACGGGTGACGTTGCGAAATTTCACGAAGGTCGTCATCAATACCCTTAATTGTATAATAAATATGCCTGAATTGAAGGTCGAGATATAGGTTTGTGCGATTCGAAGCTTCGAAATTTATCTTCCCGTAGATAGTCCGATCTGATTTCTTTCCGGAATTTCGGTACCATTCGTGGTCTTTTTCGCTGTTACCGGCAAACTGTGTCCAGATTACAGTTCCAAAATGGTTGCCGTTATAGGTATTCATTGAACCCCCAACAACTGTATGCAAGCGCTTGCGCTGATAGTTCATGGCAAAAGTGATTCCATAAAAATCATTATCCAGATATTTTCTCCGTATAAGGTCGCTTCGGCTGATCAGGCTGTCGGGCTCACTGATGGTGTCATTTCCAATTAAATAGAACGGTGATGTAAGCCTGATCGGATCAATGAGATAGCGGCTTAACCTGTCGTTGTCGCGGTACTGTTCATAATAGCCGTAGCCGCTGGTATAATGCAATGCTCCTGAAACATACAATTTATTACTGAATTTGTGTGCCAGATGAGCCTGGTAATGGGTTTGCAGGTAATTGTCGGTTTCATTTTCATAAAAGCGCTGATTGCCTTCATTATCGTAGTATAATCCCATTCCATTATACCGTCGGTTGGTATCAAGGACTGATGAAGGAATGCCATCCCAGGCCTGGTAAGTTCGTTCGTTTCCTGAGAATGCCGTGATTCTTACCAGGTTGTTCTGGTCAGTGTATGTGCCTGATATATAATAGGATTGCAGGTCAACAGAGGCCCTGTCGATAAAACCGTCGCTCGAAAGTTTTGACAATCGTCCTTCAAGGTTCCAATGTTTTTTTAAGAGGCCGGTGCCAAAATTCAGTGTGTTTTTAAACGTATTGAAGGAACCATAGGATGTGTTGAAAATTGCATAAGGATCAGGATTTGAAGATTCAGTCTGAAGGTTGATACTCGCTCCGAAAGATGCAGCTCCGTTTGTTGAGGTACCAACACCCCGCTGAATCTGGATTGAGTTAGTAGATGATGCAATATCCGGCAGGTCAACCCAGTAAACGGCATGTGATTCGGGATCGTTAAGCGGAATTCCGTTAACGGTAACGTTGATGCGCGACATATCTGTTCCACGTATTCGTAACGCACTGTATCCCATTCCATTACCTGCATCAGAACTTGCAACTACTGATGTAGAGTTTTCGATGAGAAACGGTAAATCGCGGTTCAGGTTATTTTTTACCAATTCGCTCCTCGTTATTACCTGGCTGGTTACGGGGTCTTTAATAGCAGCGCGTGTTCCAACAATGATTACTTCGTCCTCTACAATAGCTGAGGGTTCAAGTTTGACATCGAGATGAAGCGGCTTATCCACAATAATTTTTTGCTCGTAAGTCGTATATCCCAGGTAACTGACAATAATTGTGTATTCGCCTTTTTTTAGGTTGCGAATCGCAAAATCTCCTTCGCTTCCGGTTACAGCCGAGATGTAAAAGCCTGATATAGTGATGTGTGCGCCAGGCAGAGGATCGTTCTTCGTAAGGTCAACCACCTTGCCGGTAATGGAGTATTGCGAAGCTGCTGCCAAAGGCAGAAAAGCCAGTAACAGAGGCAGAATAAATTGTTTCATTTCTTGATTTATCAGTTAAACCTTGAATGAAGAATGGGGGCAATCCGCAAGAAGCGAATCATTCAAAGTTTCCCTTTGTTCCCTACGCCGGCACTACCCGGATCAGGTTATGTGGGTTTGATCTCAGCCCGATTTTTTGGGGCACCCCTATTCAGAAAATCACAACAAAATTATAAAATATCAGATATAGGTTGTATAAAATAGCGCATGTTAATCATGAATCCGTTCAAAAATGATCAACCAAGAAAATCTGATACATCAGGGAAGGCTTTCTTGTAATGAAATTGTAGCACAGCCTTAGGAAGATCGATGATTCGGGTTTTGGAACGATCAATAATTGATGAGTCGGATGTAGCGATCAAACCGCAGTCAATAGTTTTGAGGATATGATCGGGTGATGCAAGAGTTATGGCAGAGCCGTTCAGTTTATAATGCTCCAGCAGAATGTTGATTTTCTCACAAAGTGTACCGCTATGGCTCACGGGTTTATCGAAGTAAAAATTCACAGTAGCCGGCAGATTTGTTTGCAAGTATGAGAAAATAAGCAATATGGCTTTGTTGAACAGCTCATTCCTAAATGCTTTGCCGTGTATTTCCGATGCGTCGCGCAGTAATTTGTCGGTGCTGATAAAAACAAGGTTGCCATTGAGGTAGCTGCCAATGGTTATGAGCACATTGTAGCCGTCGATATGTAAGTGAGTACCATGCAATTCGTCTGAATTCGCAAGTTTTTCCGCTCTCCGGCACGATTCTGCTGATGAGGAGATGCCCCTGTAAAGCACTGACCTCTCCACCGAACTAAGTGCATAGCGATCGCCAATCAGTCTAAGGATTGATTTTTGGGGATACTTATGCTCAAGCAGGTAAAGGTAATCTTTGGCTGCATTCGAGAAGTTCCTGTCAATCCCTTTGTTTTTCAAATTTTACAGCTTCTGTATTGATTCTCCAACAGACTAGTTCAGTAATTTACATAAAACGTATGTTCGGTAAATCATCCAATTCCCCAATCAGGCGTCAATTCCCGGTTCGTTTTGTGAGTTGCACTGATCTATTCCAGAATCTCTATGGTTCTCTCCGCCTACCTTATCAGCGTCACCGTGCCCCACTCACTTTCAGGCATATTCTCTGTTTCACCCACGTTCTCATTGTGCCATATCGTCCCGTCGCGGAACACCGCCTGTACCTTCCACACATACACATCCTGCTGGCAGGGAATGTTTTTGTAAGTGCCATCCCAGCCTTCCAGCGGTGCTCCGTGGCTGTCCAGCGCCGT
>JAKLFM010000044.1 GCA_022711175.1 Bacteroidota bacterium
GAATTGGTTGTACGCCAAACATCAAGTCCGCCGGTGTAAACGGTATTCGGGTTATTCGGATCTACTGTAATGGTGAGTGCATGCCAGGCTAAGTTTGCCCAGTCGCCGCTGGAGGTTGGCAAATTCAGCGTAGCCCAGTTTTGACCGGCGTCGCTTGTTTTGATAACATACCGGCCATAATACACCGGGTGGCCATTAGCGTTTGTGGTGCCTGCCCCTATGGTGGCATAAACGATGTCGCTGTTGGATTGCGAAGCTGCAAGCATCACTCTGCCGGGCTTTTTATACTGGGGCTGGGTCTTGATGTTATTATAAACATCTTCATAAACCGTCCATGATCCCGGTGTGCCGTTATCGGAATAAAGGATGCGGGCGCCGCCCAATGCATCAATATTCTGCATCGTACCCACAAAAATTCGCCCTGCAGGTGTAACAACGATATCGCTCACCGCATACGGAACATCCAGTCCTGTGATGTTTGGCAGCACCTGTGCCCAGGTCTGGCCACCGTCATCCGAACGGTACAATCCATCCGATGGCAACGATTGCTGGTTAGACCCATGATAATAACCTGATGATACACCGGCATAGATTACGCCGGTTCCGTTTTCGTTGCGGACTGCCATTCTGGTCACATAGGCAAAATCGGCAGTTGACGGCAGCAATTCCCAGGTAGTGCCGCCATCTGTGCTTTTCCATATGCCGACACCACGGCCTGATGACTCCCGATAGGTGATCAAAGCGGTTTGTACTTCACCTGTTCCAACGTAGAAAGTCATCGGATTTGCCGGGTCGTATGTGATACAACTGATGGAGAGGCTGCTCCAGAAATCGTTCACGGGTTCCCATTGCGACAATTGTGAGGTAACATTGTTGTTGCACCATAGTCCTCCGGTTACACCGCCTGCCCAGGCTTTGTTTTCAACATTCGGGTCCCACATAATGGCGCGTGTGCGGCCACCCATTTCGCTCGAAGTACCGGTCCATTGCATGGGGTAAGCTGCGGACTTGGTTAGTTTGTACTTATTCATCAGGCGGTTGGCTGCAACCAGTCGTTCAGCCGGCACCCTGCCCAGAGCAGGATCAGCAGTCATGAAAAACTCCTGCAGGGCAGCCATCTCAGGGCTGTCAGTTTCTTCAGCTTCTCCGGTTCCCCCGGCATTTTCCTCCACTACTTTTTTTGCTGTTTCAACAATATATTTTTCATATTGCTTTCTCTTCAGGTCGTGGTTTTTATCGAGCCGGTTCGCAGCAAAGGGGATTCCGCAAATCAGCAGGAAAACTATAGTTTTGGTTGCCAATGACTTAGTGCAGGAAAAGTATATCATAACGAATTTTTATTGGAGGATAAATTTCGGCAAATAATGGATATCCCGAACATGGAAATTAAACTGATCAGAGACATTTTAGGATAGTATCTCTTTTAACCGTGGTAACTATATTCTAATTTGAAACCTGCAGATTTGAAGCTGAGGATAAACGCAAACAAGAGATCTGTGACCACTCGAAAAAATCACCTCCGGTGAAAATTGTTTGCTCGATATGGAAGGTGAGGGATATATGTTCGATTATGCTTAGTTTGCTTTTATCTAAAAATATTTAATACTCTGTCAAAGAATATGATAAGTATTTCGTGTATTTAACATCATTATTAATCTTAAAATTTTTTATTATGAAAACTTCTTCTCAACTTCTCAGCATCCAATATTCATGCGGGATTATACTTTTTATCTGTTAAGATTGACCAAACTCTGTTAGGTTCAATAACAATAGTGTTGTCTATATATTCTTATGGGGAAATTGTAGAGAACTGTTTAACATTAAAATCTCATTTCAATGAAAACCAATACAATAAGCAAGATGATGTTACTACTTCTGGTAACTATAACATATCAGGCCAATTGCCAGTACTCCTCATATCTGACGAGGGGCCACTCCACCGATGATATATATGTAATCTACGATGGCGGCACCTACATTTATTTGTTATACCTCACTTCGAACGGTGAGGTGATCAGTAAACGAAGCGATGACGTGTTGTATAGTATTGATCTGACAGCAGAGCCAGTACCCGGCAAAATAATTGGTCATAACAGCGGCTGGTTCGGCGAAAGTGATGATTACGGGCATCACTTCTATATGCTGCCGCCTTTTCCAGTAAATTACATTGCAATCGATGGATTATATGGAGGAGAATCTCCAGGTAACTATGCGATTCAGGGATTTGATGCTTCAGTTTTGCCTTTCCCTATGGGAGTGCTTTACAAAACCACTGATAACTTTGCCACTTATACCCTTGTTGCCGATACTCTGAATGAACTAACACATTGCGAAGGGGGTTTCATAGCTGGGGAACTTTACCATATCCCGGTTATAAACGGTCATGCATCCCTGTGCCACAGCCTCGATTATGGCGCTACCTCCGATACCCTGGCCATCGATACTGCCATCATCAACTATAACCTGGGTATTAAGGTAAAAAAACTTAGCCACGGAGCCACACAGGGCGAGCTATACCTTGTGACCATCCAAGAGATTGCTGCCTCAAAGTACAAGTATATCATTTTCCGCTCGGCAGATTACGGTGTTTCGTGGCAGATGAAGTACTTCTTTGAAGATTATTCAGACAAGCTTTCGTTTACTGCCGGCCGGGGAATGTGTAAATTCTATATAGCAATAGTCACCGCTACTCCCGGATCAACCTATAATACGCTTACAATTCTTTACAGCGAAGATTGCGGCGAATCATTCACCCCGCACTATCACCTGCTGACTCCAGATGTAGGCATCAGTGAAAAAGACCCCCTACCTGCCGTTCTGTCGGTTTCACCCAATCCTGCAAGCGAGATTGCTACTATAACCTATGAATTGAGGAAACACGGGAATGTTAGGCTCGAAATATTTTCGCCGGAAGGCAGGAAGGTTAATGTGATCAACCAAGGCAGCAAGGCCCGGGGGAAAAACAGTTGTCAACTAATCTGCAGTAAATTGTTACCAGGTATATATAGCATAGTCTTAAAAACGGAAAAGGAAGTATTGGCTGCAACGAGACTTGTCATAATTAGGTAATTTTTTCAAGCCTTACTAGATAAGTGTTTGATTAATTTGCTCACAGTTCCCCGATACATAGCTACCGCGCGAACTTTTCTCACCGAAGGCAATCTTTTCGGGTGGTGAGGTTAAAACAAATCTACAATAATTACATGATCCGGCATGCCTTGTTTCCTTGCGGGCACGGATTTTTAGTCCTTACCATATGATGATCACACCCTTCTTCCCATCAACTGGAAGCAATAACATCATCCGAAACCCTTCACAGTTCCGGCATTAGCCCTGCTGTGTTTTGCCCTTACCCTTCTCGGCAGGTTACCTTTTGTCACACTTAGGGATAGTATTAATAGGGGGTGTTGGTTCTCTGTCACAGGACAGTAATCCTTATAACCGCCGCTTGTCATGAATTTGAGTCTGTATTAATAAGGCGATATTGATTTAAGCATGAAAAACCTTATGAACCCTTGCACTGTATCCGTTAACCTCCCCGCTGTTTATCATGCAACAGTTACTGCCGGCCATGCAACTGTCATTATTCCGGATGCAGAGGCCTTTGGAGCGTGCGACAACACCTTTGTCACCGGCGGTGATCCCATTGTTTACAGCGCATGCAGAACTGATAAGGCAGCAGGCATAATTTTCTGTTGTGCCGTACCGATTTTTTGGTGCAACGATATCCCTGTTTGCCTGCACGACATCTTTGTTAACGAAACACACAGGCTCTTCATGCTGCGTAACACTTCTGTTAACGCAACACGCGTTTACTTCAACGGCAGAGGTATGATTGCGTGCCCGTACTACACAATTTTGTATGGCATCAGCCTCTTTGTTAATGCAACACGCGTTTACTTCAGCGTGAGAAGCAACCATTACAACACAACCGGCGTTTACTTCTGGGGTGGAAGTGAGGCCTGCACCATATCCGAGGTGTTCAACTGCGGTGGAAGTGTTCCTGTTAAGGCAGCATGCGTTTACTTCAGCATGAAACACATCCCCGACAACGATGCCGGCGCCTTCGACAAGGGGAAACGTAAGGCCGTTAAGGCAGCACGCGTTTACTTCACGATGAAAAGCACTTTTGGCAGCAATCCGGGTGCGGCCGGCAGAGTTTCCGGCAATAAAAGCTGCAAATCCGGCGGACATATTCCGACAACAGCCGGTATTGTATTGCATGGAAACGGTTCCGATAGTCAATCAGCCGCAATCAACCGAAGAAGCGCTGTAATAAACTGCAATTCAGACGCTTTTGTGCCGAATGCCGACACCCCTGGCAGGGGCATGAAAACAGGAAAATATTTGTCCTTTACTCACGCAACCGCTCATTATACCTTTAGCGGCAATTACATTGTTGTCGGTTTAAACGATTGCGAAAAAAGCTGTTCATCGATTACCAAAAATGTCAACGATAACGAATAAATACCCTAAAACATGAAAAGGAATCTCAACAGGCTGTACCATTACAACTCGCTGCTGCGGGTGATGAACAGCCACCCCGAAGTATTCTGCGGCCGATCGGCTTTACTTGAAGCGAAAGCGGAACTGGAAAGGCGTACAGGACGGCTGTCGGAGATCATCTCCGAACTTTCTTCACCGCTGTGCTTAGTTTACAGCAGGAAGAAGGTTGTCGAGCGCGAACTCAACGAAGCGATGATACGGATGACAAACCTCGGCTGCCTCGATGCGCATTTGCACAACGATGCAACCATGTATGCGGTGATGAAGACTTACCGGTCGCAGGTGCGCAAGGTAGCATGCAGAACACTTTACTACAATGCCATGCATACGGCAAGGCTGCTCCGGGGGACATCAACTGCCACAGTTGGAAAAGACTTTCTTACGGTAACGTTACCGGCATTCACTATCCAGGTAGCTGAGTTTGGCAGGGTGCTGGAGGAGGAAGCCGCCGCGCTGCAAAGGCGGAAAGTGTTGCGTAGCGAGATGGCTGCGCTTGTTGCATCTACAAACAAATTCCTGCACGAGCAGTTCGACACCATGGCACATGTGATGATTCACAAACATCCTGATTACTATAGTGAGTGGGTGGTATTGCGCGGCGACGGAAGTAGAAAGAGGCGAAAGACAAATCCTGCGAAGAGTGAAACTGATACAGGCTGTGCATCTGTAATCTCAATGGCGAAAAGGGCATTAGCCGAAAAATCGGAAGCGTTCAACACAGTCAAAAGCGCAACAGAATTTGTCGCTGATCTGCCTGCCTACAAACAGTCGTACGATCAGCCTGTTTTTATCCCCGATGAACTGAAAAAAATGCTCCCTGTTTTTATGGAAAAAGCAGTTGAAGAGAGGCGCTTTGTTCCGGCTGCAGGGTTGCGGTTGATTAATCCGGGAATGAATCCATTCACACCGGCAGAAACAATTGATCAATTACGTGGATTTTCCTGATGCCCTGCGCGCAGCAATTCCTTAAACTGCTCTATCTCATAGGCATCAGCCAACCTGTGATTTCCAATCCTTGTGCGGCACAGGGCCGAAAGATAAGCCCCGCTTCCCAAGGCCTGGCCGAAATCGCGGGCTATAGCCCTGATATAAGTGCCTTTGCGGCATACTATCCTGAAATCAACCTCGGGCAGGGCAAGGCGCGTTATCTCAAACTCCCTTATGCTGACACTCCGGGGCTGCAGTTCAAGGTCTTTGCCTTGCCTTGCCGACTTATACGCCCTCTTACCATCAATTTTAATAGCCGAGAAAACAGGCGGCACCTGCATGATATCGCCGGTAAGCGAGCTCACGGCGTCACCTATCATCCCCTCGGTGATATGTTCAGTCGGAAATACCTGGTCAACAGGCTTTTCGAGGTCGAAGGAAGCGGTTGAAGCGCCAAGCACAAAGGTGCCGGTATATTCCTTCTCCAACCCCATGAATTCTTCAATACGCTTTGTAGCGCGCCCGGTACAAAGTATCATCAATCCTGTGGCCAGCGGGTCAAGCGTACCGGCATGGCCGATTTTAATTTTGGGCATGCCGAGTTCTTTCTTGAAAAACGACTGCAATGCCCCAATTACGTCGAAGCTGGTCCAACGGTATGGCTTGTTTACCAGGATGATTTCTCCGGTTTCAAAATCGAAGCCCATTATACAACAGATAGATTAAATCCGGCAATCAGCAGCACAATGAGAAATAGCCCGACAATGATCCTGTAATAACCGAATAATTTGAAACCGTGATCGGTAAGAAATTTGATGAATAACCTGATCGCTGCCATGGCAATAAGGAAACCTACAACATTGCCGAGTGCCAGCAATTGAATATTGTGGCGGGTAAGGATTTCGGGCGCATCCTGAAACGTGTCCCAAAGGCTTTTGGCAAAAGCCCCTGCAAGCGTAGGCACGGCAAGAAAAAATGAAAATTCGGCAGCCGCTTCGCGTGTGAGTTTTTGCTGCATGCCGCCGATTATGGTCGCAGCGCTGCGGCTCAGGCCGGGAAACACTACAGAAAGTATCTGGAACAGCCCGATAATGAACGAATTGCGGTAACTCATTTCCTCGTCGGAATGTATTATCGGGTTCTTGAACCATGAGTCAACAAACAACAGGATAACTCCGCCCAGGAACATCACGATGGCGATGAAAAGCGGTGATTCCAGCACACGGTCAATATGTTCCTTCAGCAAAATCCCCACTACTGCTGCAGGTAAAAAAGCCACCAGCAGCTTCAGATAAAAACTGAATTTCCTGAAATTGATAAACTTCTTCCAGTAAAGGACAATCACCGAAATGATGGTTCCGAATTGAATATTCTCGATGAAAAGTTTTGTAAACGCCTCTTTTTCAATACCCAGAACCGACGCGGTTAACGCCATGTGCCCGGTTGAGGATACAGGCAAAAACTCAGTGATGCCCTCAACAATGGCGATGATTACTGCCTGCAGCCAGGTCATACTAATCTTTCGGTTTCTTCATAATAGCAAATATCTCAACCACAAATCCCGCGAGGATGAGAATGGGCGACAAGGTAAGCCTTTGCGCATTGAACATGTTGTAGTTGAACACGTTCGGATCTTTTGAACCGCCTCCTATCATAAGTACAAATCCAATGAAAATGAGCGCGATGCCAATAGCCATAAGGATATAGTTTTCGCGGCCTAGCGCAAACTGGGGCGGTTTTTCATCCGTTTTCTTTTTGGCAGGAGCCGTGGGAACTACTTTTATTTCTTTTGCCATTTGGTAAATATTTATCAGGTTAATTCAGAGATCAGCTCATGTGCAGGGTATCGGCTTTCATACGCAGGAACTTACGCACCGCGAAAAAGGTCGAAAACCCCGAAAGCAGTACGCCTATCACAATCAGCAATCCGTACATGATTAAAAACGATTTAACGTCCTGCAATTGTGTTAATTCAGGAATACGTTGCCTTGTCAGGAACAATGTCCCGACAAGCAATGCGATGGAGAGCAGCGCCGCGATAAGCCCGTGCAGCATACTTCGCATCACGAAAGGCCTTCTCACGAATGTTTCGGTGGCGCCAACCAGTTGCATGCTTCTGATCAGGAACCGGCGGGCATAAATCGAAAGTTTTATCGTATTGTTGATGAGCACTATGGCAATGATGATGAGCAATACGCTGAAGCCCATAATCACCAGGCTTATCTTGCGGATGTTGTCGTTCACCACATCAATGAGCGATTTCTGGTAAACTACTTCCTTTACGAGGCTGCCGGCTTTCAATTGCTTCTCAATTTTCGCGATGCTGTCGGTATTTGTATATTCGGCTTTGAGCTGCAAATCAATGGTGGGTGGAAGCGGGTTGTAATCCAGGAACTTGACAAAATCTTCGCCCAAATCCTCACTCAACTCCCTGGCTGCCTGTTCTTTGCTTATGTATTGCGAGGCACGGACAAACCTGGCTTTATTGAGCTTTTGCTGGTATGCCATGATCTGGTCTTCGCTGCTGTCGTCCTTAAGCAACAGCGAAATCCTGATGTTCTCGCGCACATACTCCGAAAGCTTTTTCCCGTGAAGGATAATAAGTCCCAGCAATCCAAGCATGAACAGCACCAGCATTATGCTGATAACGCTGGTAACGTAGGAGGCACGCAACCTCCGCTGGCCAAAATTCTCGTTTGAAATTGCTGTTGTCATCACCGGCAACGAAAGTACAAAATTTATAATATGCTGATCAACACGCAATGTGCGGGTTTTCACAACATCACGAAAATCGGTACTTTTGCACTCTTAAAAATTGTTAACCGGATGGTACGGCCATAATTTCTGCAATTCAACGCCGTACCCTGAACCCTGCTAAGATCATCTACATGGATTACAACTTTCGCGAAGCCGAGAAGAAGTGGCAGAAATACTGGGCCGAAAATAATGTTTACAAAACAGGTATCGACCATACGAAGCCTAAATTCTATGTGCTCGACATGTTCCCGTACCCTTCGGGCGCCGGGCTGCATGTCGGCCACCCGCTCGGATATATAGCCTCCGACATCTTTGCCCGCTACAAACGGCTTAAAGGCTTCAACGTACTGCATCCGATGGGCTACGATGCCTACGGACTCCCGGCCGAACAATATGCCATACAAACCGGCACACATCCTGCCATCACAACCGAGAAAAATATCAGCCGCTACCGCGAACAGCTCGATAAAATAGGCTTTTCGTACGACTGGAGCCGCGAAGTGCGCACCAGCGACCCCGCTTACTACAAATGGACCCAATGGACATTCATCCGGTTATTTCATTCGTGGTTCGACAGGCAAGCCTCCAAAGCGAAGCCCATCGATGAACTCGTGGCAATGTTTGCTACCGATGGAAACCGCAATGTGAAAGCTGCCTGCAGCGACGGTACTCCTGTTTTCAATGCCGCTGAGTGGAATGCTTTCGCTGAAAAGCAACAGCAGGAAATTCTGATGAACTACCGCCTTGCTTACTTAGCCGATACCGTTGTGAACTGGTGCCCCGCCTTAGGAACCGTTCTTGCCAATGATGAGGTAAGCGAAGGACACTCGATACGCGGTGGCCATCCCGTTGAACGGAAAAAGATGAAACAATGGCTGCTGCGCATCACCGCCTATGCCGACAGGCTCCTCAAAGGCCTCGAAACCGTTGACTGGAGCGAGTCGCTTAAAGAAATACAACGCAACTGGATTGGCCGCAGCGAAGGCGGCAACATCCGGTTCGCCATTCACAACAGCAGTGCTGTCATCGAGGTATTCACCACCCGCCCCGATACCATTTTTGGTGCGACTTTCATGGTATTGGCTCCTGAACATGAATTGGTTGCAGAGATAACCATGCCTGAACAAAAGGAAAAAGTTGAGGCATATGTTGCCTGGGCAAAAAATCGCTCCGAGCGTGAACGAATGACGGAAGTGAAAAAAGTAAGCGGCGAATTCACAGGTGCATATGCGCTAAACCCCTTTACCGGCGCCAAAATTCCCGTCTGGATTGCCGATTATGTACTCATGGGCTACGGAACCGGTGCTATTATGGCGGTTCCCGGCCACGACAGCCGCGACTTTGCATTTGCCAGGCACTTCAATCTTCCTATTATCCAGGTAGTTAATAAACAGGGACATGAGCCCTCCGACCCTTCAACCTGGGACGAATCGTACGACTCGCACGATGGCTTCATGATCAATTCAGGGTTTATCAACGGTTTGGATGTTAAACAAGCCATCACCGCTGTGATACGTAAAGCCGAACAAATGGAGATCGGCACCGGTACAGTAAATTTCCGCCTCCGCGATGCCATTTTCAGCCGCCAGCGTTACTGGGGAGAACCTTTCCCTGTTTATTACAAGGATGGGATGCCTTATACCCTGCCTGAATCGCAATTGCCGCTGCTGCTGCCCGAAGTGGATGCCTACCTGCCTACCGAAACCGGCGAACCGCCGCTGGCAAGAGCCAAGAACTGGGTTACAGCCGACGGTTATCATCTCGAAACCAACACCATGCCCGGTTTTGCAGGTTCAAGCGGTTACTATCTCAGGTATATGGACCCGCGAAACGACAACGAATATTTCTCCGAGGAAGCCGCTGGCTACTGGAAGAACGTTGACCTGTATATCGGCGGAGCCGAACATGCTACCGGGCATTTGATTTACAGCCGTTTCTGGAACAAATTCCTTCACGACCTCGGCATGAGCAATGTGGAGGAACCCTACGCAAAACTGATTAACCAGGGCATGATACAGGGGCGGTCAAATTTCGTTTACCGTGTTATCGGGACGAACAAGTTCGTTTCGTACCATCTCAGGAACGATTACCAAACCCAGGCTCTTCATGTTGATGTAAACCTCGTTGAAAACGATATTCTTGATATTGAACTGTTTAAGAACTGGCGCCCCGATTTTGCCGATGCCGAATTTGTACTCGAAGACGGCAAATATATCTGTGGCTGGGAAATTGAAAAAATGTCGAAAAGCATGCACAACGTGGTAAATCCCGACGACCTGATCGAGAAATACGGCGCCGACACGCTGAGGCTTTATGAAATGTTCCTTGGCCCGCTCGAACAGTCGAAACCGTGGGATACCAGCGGTATTGAAGGTGTTTCGAGGTTCATCCGCAAGTTTTGGAGATTGTTCCACAACGATAAACTGGAGTTCTGTGTTTCGGATAATGCTGCAAACAAAGAGGAACTGAAAATACTTCACAAAACCATTCAGAAAATTCAGGACGATATTGAGCGGTTCTCTTTTAACACGGCAGTGAGCGCGTTTATGATCTGCACCAACGAGTTAACCGATCTGAAATGTAACAAGCGGGAGATACTCTCCGAACTTGTTGTGCTGATATCGCCCTATGCACCGCACATGGCTGAAGAATTATGGCACCTGCTTGGAAATACCCAAAGCGTTTGCGGTGCCAGATTCCCTGAATTCAACCCGGCCTTTATCGTTGACAGCACTTTTACCTACCCTGTTTCGTTCAACGGCAAAACCCGCTTCATGCTCGAATTGCCCCTCGATTTGCCGGCAGGCGAAATTGAAAAAGCCGTTTTGGAAGCACCCGAATCACAAAAATGGCTCGCTGGAAACCCGCCACGGAAAATAATCGTGGTACCGAAGAAGATTGTGAATGTTGTAGTGTAGGCGGAAGTCTATGCCTGTTTCGGCTCGACCACCACGGCCGTTCCGTAACAAATAACTTCGGTCACTCCGTTCATGATTTCAGTTGATTCATAGCGAAGGCCAATCACGGCATTGGCGCCCAGCACTTCGGCATGCACCATCATTTCGGTATAAGCATCGGCGCGCGTTTTTTCGCACAACTCGGTGAGTATGGTGATGTTACCACCGACCAAGGTCTGCAATCCGGCGCCAATCGAGCCAAAAATAGAACGCGAACGTACAATGATGCCCCGGACAATGCCCAGGTTTTTTACGATGTTATACCCCTGAATTTCGAAGGCAGTTGAAGTCATTTCCTGTTTCATAACCATGTATTTGAACGCGTAAAGTTACTCAGGCAGAGATAATAATCATGAATTCGGAGTGTCTTTATTTCTGACAGCCCGCGACTTCAATTCACTACCTTCGCATCAAAATCAGCAGCAATGCAGCAGAATCGTAACAGCCAATACGTCAGCGGGTTATTACTTGCATTGCTTTGTTATGCAAGTTGGGGAATCTTCCCGATTTATTGGAAACTGCTCAAACATGTTCCTTCTGACCAGATACTTGCTCATCGGATTGTTTGGTCGCTGGTGTTTCTCGCCATTTTAATGATGTTTTTGCGCAATAAATTGGTTATTAAATATTTGCGCGATATTCGAATCATAGGTTTGTTGCTGCTTACCGGCTTCCTGGTTTGCAGCAACTGGGGAATCTACATTTATGCCGTGAATCACAACCGCATTGTGGATACAAGCCTTGGCTACTACATGAATCCCATGGTGAACGTGCTGCTGGGTGTAATTTTCCTGAAAGAGAAGCTTGGGAAACTGCAACAACTCGCTGTTTTCTTTGCCATTGCCGGCATTGTATGGCTGACCATTTACATTGGCCGGCTGCCATGGATTTCGGTGTACCTGGCGCTTTCGTTCGGCACCTACGGGCTGTTGCGCAAAAAAGCCAACCTTGAGTCGCTGCCCGCGTTGCTTATCGAAACCCTGCTGCTTTCACCGCTTGCCATTGGCTACCTGCTGTTTGCCGAACACCAGGGCATAGGGACATTTTTACATGGAGGTTGGCTCACTTCGGCACTGCTAATCGTTGGCGGACCGGTAACGGCGCTGCCTCTTTACTGGTTTGGTAAGGCTGCAACGCGCGTGCCGCTCTCAACCATCGGTTTCATCCAATATCTGTCACCCACTATCGCGTTGCTTCTGGGAATATTTCTCTATGGCGAGCCCTTCAAAACGCCTTACATTGTTGCGTTTGCAATGGTGTGGACGGGCTTGATTTTGTACTCCGTCAGCATCATTAAGAATTACCGTCAGTCGAAGAAAACATGAATTCCGCAGGATTAGTTAATTAATCCCTGTTCAATAATCGATTCATAGATAGCTTATTTGCAATTACTTGTGGTAAACTGTACGGCGAATTGAGAATTTATTATTTCAACTATTGCTTGAAAGACTGAAGCTGTTTGGAATAGTTTTTGCCATACTGCAACTGCAAACTACACGATATCCTGATGATGCATCGACTGTCAATATTATTTTTGTTTCTCCTTTCAGTACCGGTTGTTGCCCAACATTACCGCAGCATTCCGAATAACTATTTCCAGCGGGGCGAAAAACTTCAGTTCCGCATATCGTTTCATTCTGCCCTCACGGGGAACATTCCCGCTGCCAGTGCAACGGTGGAAGTTACCGACGATAACCGCAAGTTCGACGGACGCGATACATATCATGTGGTAGGTTACGGAAAGACTACCGGCGTTATCGAGATGTTTTACCAGGTTGAGGAGCGTTTCGAAAGCTTTATCGACGAAGAGGCTCTTGTACCGCACTATTTCATCCGCAAAACCCGGGAAAACAACTATCGTAAGGACGAGAACGTGGCTTTCAGGCACAAGGAGCGCATCGCAGTGAGCAAGAACTCAGTAAAAAACACCCCCGAAAATGTTCAGGACATCTTTTCGTCGTTCTATTATGCCAGGGCAATTGATCTGACAGGCAAAAAGCCGGGGTCGGAATTTCCGCTTTCATTCTACCTCGACGATTCGGTTTACAATTCCAGGTTGATCTTTGTGGGGCGCGAAACTGTAAAAACAAAGCTAGGAAAGTTTAGCTGCCTCAAGGTGAAACCTATGGTTGCCACAGGCTATGTATTCGACGATCCTTATCCGGTAACAATTTGGGTAACCGACGATCAGAACCGAATCCCAGTGAGAATTGAATCCAAACTTTCGGTCGGCAGTGTACGCATCGAACTTACTTCTTACCAGGGACTTACGAATCCGGCCACTATTTCAGCCCACTGAAAAGGATCATTTGCCTTTATTTAAAAGATAAGGCATCAAATTCCTGCCGGTACAGTGCTTTCAATTTCTCAGCACATAGAATTTCTTCTATTTATGGAAATTCAGGGTTCACGGCATCTTAATTCCGACAAGTTGTTTACCTTTAACTTTTACCAGAAAACATTCCTAAACCATGAAATACCTGTTTCTTATCCTATTTACTATGGCCGGTCTTAGTGCTTTTACGCAGAAAAACTATGAAAAAGAATGGGCGAAAATTGATTCGGTTCTTCAACTCGATCAACCTGAAACCGCGCGTTCGTTGGTGAATAAAATTTATAATGAATCCCTTTCGGAAAACAATACTCCGCAGCTGCTTAAAGCGACCATTTACCGTATGAAGCTTACCGGCGATATTGAAGAAGAATTCCTCGAAAAGATCATCGCCGAAACTGAAAACAACATTGCCGACAGCAAATTTCCGGTCACGAATATCCTCCATTCAATGATCGCCGAAATATACTGGAACTATTACCAGACAAACCGCTGGAAATTCCTGAACCGCACTGAGATACAGGGAACGCCAACCGACGACCTCCGCACCTGGGACCTTCGGACCATTGTTTCCAAATGCATGGAGCACTACCGCTTGTCGCTTGCTGAACCTGAAAAGCTGAAAAATATACCCATCAATGATTTTGACGCCATATTGGTCAGGCAGCCCGAAACACGCTACCTGAGGCCCGCGTTATATGATTTTCTTGCTCACCGTGCCATTGATTTCTACCTGAGTTCGGAGAGCAGGCTCACGCAGCCGGCATCAAATTTCTTGGTGAACAACACAGCATATTTTGCTGATGCAAAAGAATTTACATCGCTTGAAATCATCACGCAGGATACATTTTCGTTCGAATACCATGCCATCATCCTTTTACAGGAATTGCTTGCCATTCATATTGGTGATAAGGACCCTTCTGCTTTGGTGGATGCCGATCTGAAGCGCCTGAATTTCGTCCACGATAATTGTGTGTTACCAGAAAAGGACAGCCTTCTCCTGGCCGCATTACGCAGGCTCGAAAGCCGTTATAAAGATCACCCGTCGTCAACCGATGTAGCGTTCGAAATTGCCAATCAGCTTGTTCAAAGTGCAAACAACTACAAACCGCTGGTTTCCGATGCACATAAATGGGACCTGAAAGAGGCAAAAGAAATTGCCGAAGCAGCAATAAACCGTTTCCCCGATACGCAGGGTGCCGGCAACTGCAAAGCGCTGGTTGAACAAATGAATCAGCCTTCGCTCGATATTACCGCCGAATTTGCGGCGCCACCGCAGAAACTTGCTCTGGCATTAGTTAGCTATAAAAACATCAGCAAGTTATATTTCAGGCTGCTCTTGATTGATCCCGAAACGGATCGCAATCAAATCGCAAGAAACAAAGAAAACCTTGTACGGGAATATGCCGGCCAAAAACCGTTGAAATCATGGTCATCAGAATTGCCTTCCGATGGCGACCTGCAATCACACAGCGTTGAAATCGCGCTTCCTGCCGTCGGGAACGGCTTCTACATCCTGCTGGCAAGCCCTGACGAGAACTTCGCCAGTATTTCGCCGGTTTCGCTGAACCGTTTCTGGCGCACGAACCTCAGTTACATAACCATGCGCAGCGATGCCGGCAATTATGAAATTTATGTTCTCGACCGTCATGAAGGCACACCAGTCGAAAACGCTAAAGTGCAGCAATTTTTTCAGTATTACAATTATTCAACACGCCAATACGAAGAGAAAGCCGGCGAATTCTTTTTCACTGACAAGTCAGGATTTGTGAAAATATCTGCTGGCCGTAACAATGATAATAACCAGTACTACCTGACTTTCAGCAATGGCAGCGACCGTTTCATCACCGAAAGTTACTTCTACAACTGGGGCTATGAACCGGGTGAGCCAAAAGCTTACACAACCACCCATTTCTTTACTGACAGGGCTATCTATCGTCCCGGCCAAATCGTGTATTTCAAAGGAATAGTGATTGAAAAGAAAGGCGACGAAACCAGGATACTGCCAAAGACCAAATCAACCGTCACATTTTACGATGCCAACGGACAGAAAGTCTCCTCCCTTGATCTTGTAACCAACGATTTTGGCTCATTTTCAGGAAGTTTCACGGCGCCGCATGGTGTACTTACCGGTATGATGAGCATTCGATGCGAAACAGGTTCGACATCATTCAGGGTTGAGGAATACAAAAGGCCAAAATTCGCAGTGACTTTCAACCCGCTTGAAGGTGCCTACAAACTTGGCGAAACCATTACCGTTACCGGAAAAGCGATAGCCTATGCAGGAAATGCCTTAACTGACGGACAGGTGAAATACCGTGTCGTTCGGAAAGCACGTTTCCCATACATGTGGTGGGGCTGGCGCGATATTTACCCTTCGTCGCCCGAAATGGAAATTGCCAACGGCACCGCAGAAACCGATAATAACGGTGAGTTCAAAATCGCCTTTACTGCGATACCCGATTACGCTATTGAAAAGAAATTTAACCCTGTCTTTACTTATAAAGTCACTGCCGATGTAACCGATATGAACGGCGAAGTACAAAGCGGTGAAACTTCCGTATCAGCAGGCTACAAAGCACTGATTATTGAGACTGATCTGGCAGAACAAACCGACCTGGAGAGAGCATCGCCTTTCACTGTTAAAACCACGAACCTCAACAACCGCAAGCTAAACACACAGGGTACCATCACCATCTGGAAACTCGAGGAACCTTCGCGCCTGCTGCGCGAACGCCGCTGGAGCCGGCCTGATTTGTTTACCATGCCACGCAGCGATTTCGAAAAGCAGTTCCCGCTTGATATTTACGACAACGATGGAGACATTTCAACCTGGCCTAAAGAGAAGCAGGTATTCTCAACGGACTTCGATTCAGGAAAAGATTCTGTTTTCGAACTTCCTGCCGGCTTGGTTCCCGGGCATTACTTAGCCGAAATCTCAGCCAACGACCCCTTTGGTGAAAAGACAGAATACAAAACTTACTTCACCGGCTACAATCCTAAATCCGATAAAGTCCCCGGCAACCTATTGTCGTGGTTTGCATTGCCGGAAATTAAAGCTGAACCCGGTGATATACTGTCGTTCATGGCCGGCTCAAAATCCAATAAAATTTACCCATTTTATGAAATTGCCAACCGCAATGAACGGTGTTGCAATCTTGTCGAAATCAAAGGTTTAAAACAGTTTGAGATCCCTGTTACGGAAAACGACCGGGGCAATTTCATGGTAAATATGGCCTTTGTGAAGTACAACCGCAGCTTCCAGTTTTCAAGGCTTATCAGCTTACCTTACACCAACAAAAAACTCGACATCACAATAGCCACATTCCGCGATAAGCTTGAACCCGGGCAGGACGAAGAGTGGCAAATAACCATCAAAGATGCCAAAGGTGAAAAAGCTGCCGCCGAATTGCTTGCCGGCATGTACGATGCTTCACTCGATGCGTTTGTGCCCCACAACTGGACGTTCAACCTGCTAACTTACTTCGGATTGCGCGGTCAATGGGATGTAAGTTCAGCGTTCAATGCCAGGGGAAGTATTCTTGAATGGAATTACTCATCTTTGAATCAACTTAAAACATATGAATTTGATCAGCTGAACTGGTTTGGATTTTCGTTTTATGGTGGATTCATGCCATTTGGCATGGGAAAAGGACGCATGAAAGGAATGGCAGTAGCTTCAATGGATGCTAAAGCTGAGGAAACTTCTCCTGTTTTCAGCCGAAATGAAGCAATAGCTGACGATGAAACTACGCTTTCAACGGGCAATAAAGGAGAAACTCCTGAACCTCCTGCAGAAAAACCACAACTTCTTTCACCAAAAATAAGAACCGATTTCAATGAAACTGCTTTCTTTTACCCGCAGCTTTCAACAAACAATAAGGGTGAAGTGGTCTTGAAATTTAAAATGCCCGAATCGCTTACCCGATGGAAAATGATGGGGCTGGCTTACACCAAAGACCTGAAAGTAGGACAACTGGAAAAAACGCTGGTCACGCAGAAAGACCTCATGGTTTTCCCGAATGTCCCGCGTTTCCTGCACGAAGGTGATACCATGCAGTTCACGGTGAAGATTTCAAACATCTCCGAATCCACTATTTCCGGTTCAACCGAATTGCACTTCTTTGATGCGGTCAGCATGAAACCGCTGGATGAAAAGATTTTGCTCGAAACATCGCAAAAAACATTCATGGTTGATCAGAAGGGAAATACTGTTGCGTCATGGAATATCACGATTCCTGAAGGTTTGCAAGCCATCGTGTACAGGGCAACGGCCACATCAGGCACATTCAGCGATGGCGAGGAAGCCCCGATTCCGGTGCTCTCAAACCGCATGCTGGTTACCGAAAGCCTGCCGCTGCCGGTTAACGGCAACCAAACGAAGCAATTTGCGCTTGGCAAGCTTATTGAATCGGAAAATGCAGGTAGCACCTTGCGCAACTATCGCCTCTCCCTCGAATTTACCAGCAACCCTGCCTGGTATGCGTTACAAGCGCTGCCATACCTCATGGAATATCCCTACGAATGTGCCGAACAGCTTTTCAGCCGGTTCTATGCCAACAGCATCGCCACTTTCATCGCTAACAGCGATCCAAAGATCAAAAGGGTTTTCGATAGCTGGAAAAACATTACTCCCGATGCCCTTAAATCGAACCTCGAAAAGAACCAGGAACTCAAAAATGTCCTCCTCGAAGAATCACCGTGGGTGCGCGAAGCTGCCAACGAAAGTGAACGGAAACAAAGGATTGCAGTGTTGTTCGACCTCAATAAAATGTCGAACGAACTTTCAGCCAGCCTGAAGAAACTCAGTGAGATGCAGGCGCCAAATGGCGGCTGGCCGTGGTTCAAAGGCATGCCCGACAGCCGGTACATCACACAGCATATCGTGGCAGGTTCAGGTCATCTCATGCACCTGGGAATCACCGGTCTGCTTTCGAAACCTGATATACGAAACATGCTCGAATCTGCTGTTCAGTACCTTGACGACAGGATTACCGAAGACCTTGTCAACATCAGGAAACACGATTCATCCTACCGTAAAAACAACTATCTGAGCTATGATGTGGCCCATTACCTGTATGCAAGGAGCTATTTCCTTGATGCTTATCCGGTAAAAGAAAAGAATATTGAGGCTTTTAATTTCTTTAAGAAACAAGCCGTTGCTTACTGGGCAAAACAGGGTAATTACACAAAAGGAATGCTCGCCCTCGCATTGAACCGGATGAAAGTTGAAAAAACTCCGCAACTCATCATGCGCTCGCTCAGCGAGACCGCGCTCCATAACGATGAGATGGGCATGTACTGGCGCAATCAGCCACGCGGCTGGTTCTGGTACCAGGCGCCCATCGAAACACAGGCTTTGCTCATCGAAGCATACGATGAAGTAATGAATGAGCAGAAATCAGTTGAGGAACTAAAAATCTGGCTGCTCAAGCAAAAACAAACTCAGGACTGGAAAACGACCCGAGCCACTACCGAAGCCGTTTATGCACTTTTGCTTCGCGGCACAAACCTGCTTTCATCCGATCAACTTGCTGAAATACAGCTCGGTAATGTCGCAGTTGAACCCGATAAACTAGAAGGTTCGCAGCGCCCTGAAGCAGGAACAGGTTATTTTAAAACTTCGTGGGACGACGGGCAAATCACTCCTTCGATGGGAAAAGTCACAGTGACCAATCCAAACAGTACGGTTGCCTGGGGCGCTCTGTACTGGCAGTATTTTGAACAACTCGACAAAATCACGGCTGCTGAAACACCTCTCAAAGTGAGCAAGCAATTGTTCCGTGAAGTTAATACCGCAACCGGCCCGGTTCTCGAACCCATTGCTGAAAACAAGCCGATCAGGGTTGGTGATAAAGTGATTGTACGCGTTGAGCTTCGCTCTGACCGCGATATGGAGTACATTCATCTGAAGGATATGCGCGCAGCCGGTTTTGAACCTGTTGATGTGCTCAGCGGCTATCACTGGCAGGATGGGCTGGGTTACTACCAATCAACACGCGATGCTTCGGGCAATTTCTTCATCAGCTACCTGCCAAAAGGTACCTATGTATTTGAATATAAACTCAATGCTGTGCAGAAAGGCACCTTCAGTAATGGCATTACGAGTGTTCAATGCATGTATGCACCTGAATTCGCAGCACATTCCGAAGGAATCAAAGTGCGGATTGAATAGTACGTTGCATAAATACAGAGTCATAAAAACCGGTTTAATGCCGGTTTTTTCATATCTGCTGAACACAATACGCCTTCAGGAGTTTATTTTCAATAGATTTGTAAAAACATTCGGATTATGAAATACTTGGGAGCCCATGTAAGTGCTTCGGGTGGCGTAGAAAATGCCCCTGTAAACGCCAACGAAATCGGTGCAAAAGCTTTTGCATTGTTCACAAAGAACCAGCGGCAGTGGGTTTCGGCGCCGCTCACGGCAAAAAACATTGAACTATTCAGGGAAAACTGCCTTAAATACGGTTATAAACCTGAAAATATTCTCCCCCACGATAGCTATCTGATCAACCTGGGCCATCCCGAAAAAGAACCGCTTGAAAAATCGCGTGCTGCTTTTCTTGACGAAATGCAGCGCTGCGAACAGCTTGGCCTCGACCGGCTTAATTTCCATCCGGGCAGTCACCTGGGACAGATTTCTGAAGAAGAGAGCCTGAAAATCATCGGTGAATCTATCAATATTACTCTTGAGAAAACCAGGTGCGTTGCTGCTGTCATTGAAAATACATCGGGCCAGGGCAGCAATCTTGGTTACAAGTTTGAGCACCTCCGGTTTATCATTGACCATGTTGAAGATAAAAGTCGTGTGGGTGTTTGTCTTGATACATGCCACACTTTTACAGCAGGTTACGACATTCTTTCACCGGAAGGTTATGAAAGCACTTTTAGTAAATTCGACGAAATTGTCGGTTTCAAATTCCTGAAAGGAATGCATATCAATGATTCGATGAAAGCACTCGGCAGCCGTGTTGACCGCCACGACAGTATAGGCAAAGGATTTCTTGGCAACGAGTTTTTCAGGCGACTGATGAACGATCCGCGATTCGACAATATTCCGCTCATTCTCGAAACTCCCGAAGAAACCATTTGGGCCGAAGAAATTGCGCTGCTTTATTCTTACGCCGTTTAATCTAAAGTTTAGAACCTTCGAGAAACCGCTGCCTGGCTCTGATGCTGGCGGGAATGAACCTTAACTCAGCCCTGCGAACCCACACTGCTGCCATGGCAACAAGTATTCTGGGCCAAATCAGCCAGTGGATGGTGTAGCCGAGTGTGAGAAAAAGCAATGGATCTTCGAGCTGCGAGTGCGAAACCGCGATATGATGGTTCAAAAGGTCGGCTTCATCACGATTCATCTTCCCTTCTTCCGAAAGGCTGATCATAATGGCTGAACCATAAGCCAGTCCTATTGCATTGGCCACAATCCACGAAAAGGTAGTCTGCCTCGGTAAACCAAACAACTTCATGAGCGGCATCAAGGGTTTTTCGAGCCATTTGATCAGGCCAAATTCTTCCATGATCTTTTGAAGAATCAGCAACAGGTTTACCAGGATGATGATCTTCAGGGTTGTAGCCGAAATCGCCTTCAGCCAGTGAATAAACACCGGTTGAAATTCTCCATGCATTCTTGCCACCGATAATGTTTCAACAGAAGATGAACCTGGCATAACGAGATTTAAAAACCATCCGATAAAAAAACTACTCAAAAACCTGAGAATGAGCATCCTTGAAGCGGAGGAACCGGTTTTTCGCAGAACGGCCGTTTCAATAATATAACCATGTGAAACCAGGCACATCGTTGCAATGATAATGCCTTCGCGCAATGGCAGGTTCAGTGTAGAAAGGACTGCCACCACTGAATAGATATTGGTAAAAATGCTGGTAATAAGAACTATAGCCGATACGCCGGGCAGGCCCATTGTCCTGAAAACAGGTCCGGTATAAACAGCCATCATGTCCAGGAACCCAAAATAATCGAGCAGCAACACGCCAACCGAAACCGGGATAGTGATTTTTATCAGCCACCAGGCCGTTTTCATGCCTTTTGGCAATGCGTCCTTCACACATCTTGCCAATCGCTGTATTCCATTCCCGTTCTGCATTCTCAAAATTTCTGTTCACAAACGTGAGTTCAAAAGTAAGGAAAACAATTTGCCCAGCCCTGGCCTGACAATAATCCGAATCATATTGTGCGATGCTCTGCACATAACCTGATTTTCATACTTTTGCCTGACTAAGGATCAACTACCCGCTCATACATGAACCACAATTTCAAACCTACTGAATACCTTTTACAGTCACAGGCGACAGGAAAAATATTTGAAGATACAGGCTGGCTTTTAGATGCACCGGGCGAAACTGCTCCTGCCCTTTTAAGGGCTGTTTATCAGGAGAAATCATTCACTCCGGGAGATAACTCACTGGGTATCTACAAGTTTGCCGATTGGTTACCTGTTCATAAAACCCTCAATGGCTCATCAGCGCCGGTTACCTATCGAAGTAAGAAGCTTGCCCGAAAGCTGAACCTCGAAAACCTGTTCATCACCTTCAGTGGATATTGGCCTGAAAAAGAGGCTGCCATGTCCACCTGTTCCTTCAAGGAAACGGAAGCCTATTCGGTTTGTGCCAGGCTTGAAAACAAGTCAAACAAAGTGCTGGTAGTCGCTTCAGCGGGTAACACAGCCCGCGCTTTTGCAAAAGTTTGTTCCGATAACCATATTCCGCTTCTTTTGTGTGTACCCGCTGATAACCTTGATGCATTGTGGTTTGATAAACCTTTAAATCCCTGTGTGAAACTCGCTGTTACAGAGCCCGGAAGCGATTATTTCGATGCCATTCACCTGTCGAATATGGCAATGAAATGTGATGGATTTATTGCAGAAGGCGGCGCCAAAAATGTAGCCCGCCGCGACGGAATGGGCACTACGGTTTTGTCGGCAACTGAATTTATCGGCAAAATTCCTGATTATTATTTTCAGGCTGTCGGCAGCGGGACCGGCGCCATTGCAGCTTGGGAAGCTAACCTTCGCCTGATTGCTGACGGGCGGTTTGGCAATCATAAAATGAAACTCCTCGTGTCGCAAAATGCCCCGTTCCTGCCGATGTTCAATGCCTGGAAAGCCGGTTCACGCGAAATGCTTGCTTATAATGATGATACCGCTCGCAGGCATGTTGAAGAAATTGATGCTAAGGTGCTTTCGAATCGCAAACCGCCATATACCATCATTGGCGGATTATTTGATGCCCTTGTTGATACTTCAGGTGAAGTCCTTGCCGTATCGAATACTGATGCCCGCGCTGCAAACTCACTTTTCGTTGAAACAGAGGGCATTGACCTGCATCCTGCAGCAGCAGTGGCGACTGCTTCACTTATGAAGGCGTCTCAAACGGGCACTATTAACCGTGAAGCAACAATTATGCTGAATATCACAGGTGGCGGAGAGATTCGATTCAAATCCGGCCGGGAACTTTTCTATCTCAAACCCGATCTTGTTTTTCCGATTGCTGCCGGCGAGGATATGGTTAAGTCAAAACTCGAAAGATTGAAATGGTGATGGTTTAGATATTTATATTACTGATTTACGTTTATTTATAGAATTATAGCAAAGAATGATTTATGAATCGAACAGCCAGTTAAAGCTTGCCTGGGAGTTTGTACAATTCACCGGCAACAACATATTTCTTACAGGTAAAGCCGGAACCGGAAAAACCACCTTCCTCCGAAATATCAGGCAAAGCACATTAAAACGTTCGGTGGTTGTTGCACCAACCGGGGTGGCAGCCCTCAATGCCGGTGGTGTGACCATCCATTCCTTTTTCCAGCTGCCCTTCGGGCCGCAGCTTCCAGGCGATTTTAATCCTCAGAATCCACGCCAGCATGCAGCCAAATTGCAAAGGTTCACACGCGAAAAAATCAATATCATCAGGAGTATCGACCTGCTGATCATTGATGAAATAAGCATGGTACGGGCTGATTTGCTTGATGCTGTTGATTCGGTTTTACGACGTTTCCGTAAACGGAACCTCTCGTTTGGCGGCGTGCAACTTCTTATGATCGGCGACCTTCAGCAATTGGCTCCCATAACCAAAGATGATGAATGGGAACTCTTACGGCCGTATTATGATTCGCCGTTTTTCTTCAGCAGCCGGGCATTGCAGAAAACAGTTTTCACTGCCATCGAACTACAGCATATCTACAGGCAAAGCGATCCACGTTTTATCGAACTCCTGAATAAAGTACGTGAAAATCAGCCTGATGAAAATACAATCAAAGCCCTCAACGAACGGTATGATCCGCGTTTCGACCAGGAAAGCCATCCGGGATACATTAACCTTACAACACACAACAACCAGGCGGCACAAATCAATGAGAGGCATCTCAACAAAATAAAATCACGAAAGCACACCTTCGCAGCCGAAACACAAGGAGTATTCCCGGAGTATTCATTTCCTACACTTGCTGAACTCGAACTCAAGGTTGGCGCGCAGGTAATGTTCGTTAAAAACGATTCGTCGCCTTTAAAACGATATTACAACGGCAAAATAGGCGTCATAACTTCGATTGATAAAGATGAAGACATAGTAAAAGTCGAATGCAACGGCGATGAAAGTGTGATTACGGTTACACCCGAAGAATGGAAAAACTGCAATTATTCGCTTGATGAAAAAAGCAATGAAATTGTTGAAAATGTTATTGGCACCTTCAGGCAAATTCCTTTGAAACTTGCCTGGGCAATCACTATTCACAAAAGCCAGGGGCTTACTTTCGATAAAGTAATCATTGATGCAAATGCCGCATTTGCCCACGGGCAGGTTTATGTTGCATTGAGCCGGTGCACTTCGCTCGAAGGACTGGTGCTCAGCTCACGAATTGAACCTCACAGCATACGAAGCGACAGCACGGTCAGAGATTTTACCCGTTCGGTCGAAGACAATCAGCCTGATGAAAACCGGTTGGTTAATGCCAAACACAGTTACGAACTGTCGTTGCTGCTCGAGTTATTCGACTTCTCAGAACTTGGGTCTGAATTGTCGTATTATCTCAAACTGGCCAAGGATAATGCGGCAAGCATCGATTTGAAGCTAATTGAAGATATCGAGAAATTCATACAGGAGTTCAATACCCATGTAACGATTGTCGCTGAAAAGTTCAGGTCTCAGGTTCAGCAATTGTACGCTAATTGTCCCGACCTGGAAAGCAATAATTATCTGAAGGAAAGGATTTCAAAAGCTTGCGGATATTTTGGTTCCAAGCTTATTGAGGTTGTTCAGCCCGTGTGGTCAAAGCTTATAGTCGAAACCGACAACAAAACTGTTAAGAAAGCTTTTCATGAAGCACGTGAGCGATTAAAAGAGAATACATTAAGGAAACAAGCCTGCCTTTCAGCAGGCAAAGAAGGAATTACTGTACACAAATATCTCACAGCAAGGGCTATTTCAAATATCGAGAAATCAGGTTATGAGACGGCTGATACTGAAGATCGCACGCCTGCCCATATTCCGCATCCCAAACTTTACCGGGCACTTAAACATTGGAGAAGCACCAAAGCCGAAGAAGCCGATGTTCCAGTTTACCAGGTTCTTAGTCAGAAGTCTCTTTTACAACTGGTTAAGTTTCTTCCCAATTCGCAACGGAGCCTGTTGGCTATAAAAGGTATTGGAAAAGTGAAGGCTGAGATTTTTGGTGAGGAACTGCTACAGATAATCATGGGATATTGCAGTGAATCAGGTCTTGAAGTTCAACCGCTTGAACCACATGAACGAAAGTTAAAAACCAAAGAGCCCAAACCTGATACTAAATTGCTGTCTTTCAATTTGTTTAAACAAGGAAAATCTGTTCAGGAAATAGCTGCAGAACGACATTTGACAGCTTCTACCATCGAAAGTCACCTGGCCCATTTTATAGAATTAGGTGAACTTGAAATAAACGGCTTGGTCTCAGATTCGAATCTTAAAGAAATATCAGGATTTATTGACAAAAATCCAGGTTCATCAATCAGTGAAATAAAAACAGCCCTCGGTGATGATATCAGTTATGGCGAAATCAGGTTGGCACTTGCTCATTTTAAGATATCAAGTGATTGATTATCAAATAATATATCATCAAACAGACAATGCAAACCATATCTAATATAATAACCCGGACAAAATACAAATGCAGCACAGGCAATCATTCTCCCAAATTGGGACAGAAATAAATAGATGAATATTCTCTTCTAAACTCATCTTATTGATTATATGATACTTACCAAATAAGGCACATGATTTGAAAAAATCTATTTGCTCGGTTAATTGAATAACTTTTTTAGTCTGACTTCGCTCGCTTCTAGTTCTTTCTTGTCAACAACTTAATTACAAATTGTCAATTCAGCATACTGATTTGCTGATACTAGCAGTAACCTGCAAAAGTGGTTGAGCAGTAGAGATGTTGGATAGCGATTTGTAATACTTAATCTAACTAAATCGAAAACGCTCGGAAACTTGTGTACTCTTATGAGAACAAACTTTCATATACAGGATATGGTTCTTGAAAACGAACGTTCGCAAAGGTCAATGTTCAGATTGTTTCTGATCTTATTGACGATTATGATTTATTTCATAACTCTGCAAATAATGGGCAGACTGATCGACAGCAATATACAGTATTCAATTGAATACCTGGTATTGTTGCTTATCCTTATTCCTATCTGGTATTTTGGATTATCTAGGGCAACTGTGGTGTTATTGCAGGTTACCAGAGTTAATCATTACTCACAGGTACTCAGGCACAGTATTATTTTTTCGGCAATTGGCGCCGGTTCTTTATTTGCAATAATCAGCATTCTTGCTCTCTCAGTACCCCGTGAATTTATTTTGGTTTTCACCTTCCTTGACTGGTTGAGCATACTTATTTCTTATTTTATTGTTAACCAGTTTTATATGAACCAGCGTCGTAAAGGCAATAATTTGACGAATATTATCTTTATTACTGATGAAGGTTGTAATAAATTCATTCAGAACATTCTAGACAACAAGGAATTAGGTTATAATATTTCACTTATTATTTCTGATTCACAATTAATTCACGAAAATTTTAAACATAAAGTCAAGGTACTTAAAAAGATTGTTGATCTCCCATGTTTGATCAAGTCGCAAATTGTTGACGAGGTTTTTTATTGCAAAAAGGAATACAATCAGGATGACATACAACGAATCATGTTTGCATGTGAGGAGGTAGGCGTTTCTTTCCGGTACCATTCAGCCCTGTTTGAAATGTCTTCGGTTCCGGTTGAACTTACGCATTTCAACGGCGCGCCTTTCCTTACCTATAAAAATACTCCGGCAAATCAGTTTGCTCTAAGCTGGAAGTATGTTTTTGATTTTATATTCTCATTGGTAGTTGTAGTGCTTTGGATGCCGATTTTATTCTTTATAGCCCTTGGTATAAAAGTAACCTCTAAAGGACCGGTAATTTTTAAGCAGAAACGTGTTGGCCTTCATGGACGTGAGTTTGAAATATATAAGTTTAGGACTATGGTACAGAATGCTGAACAACTGAAAACGCAACTAGCTAGCCAGAATGAAGCAGATGGCCCTGTGTTTAAAATAAAAGATGATCCGAGAATTACGAAAATTGGAAAGCTTTTACGCAAGACTAATCTCGATGAATTTCCACAGTTCTTTAACGTACTGAAAGGAGATATGTCGCTTGTTGGACCGCGTCCCCCAATCATGAAAGAGGTAATGCAATACAAACCCTGGCAGCTTCGCAGATTATCGATGCGCCCAGGTATTACCTGCTCATGGCAGATTATGCCTGAAAAAAATAAAATCTCCTTTGATGATTGGATGAAGCTCGACTTGCATTATATTGATAATTGGTCTCTTGAAACTGATCTCCTGCTCACTTTTAAAACCATCCGCACTATTCTTCTTGGCAGCGGGCAATAATCGCTTCTACTGCTTTCGAAGTTTTTATTTAGTCTTTTTAATCATCCGGCTGTGAAACAATTACTAATTCAGCTGTCTAAGGGATGATTTGTATTGTAATGCAATTCTGCTTTATACGCTAATTGTCCTAACACGTTGAAGTTCATAACTTTTTTCAGGAAAGCATCTTAAGAGATTCATTTTATCTTACTTTTGGCGCTTTATAACCCTGCAATGAACGATCCTTTGATTATTTCAGACACAATAAATGTCAAAGTAACAGTACGTTTCCTAGCATTAACTATGATGCTGATTATATTTTATCTTTCATTACTTCTAGTCTGAAAATAGATCATGTTTAGAAACAGGGGTAATAAGAAGTTGCTCAGGAAAGGGCAGTTTTTTACGATGCTTAAATGCCAGGGCGTGAAGATTCAATCAAAGTAGTGCATAGACTTTGTGGAATAATAGCCTTTATCTGAAATTTCATGCGCTACTTTACCAGTTCGTTTCCCTGAACAAACATGTATTGAAAGAGAATCCAATACACATACCTTGTTTGAACATGTAACTGGTTTATAATCTGTCAACAAAGAAGTAACATAACCCGTTGTGCGATTATGAAGCGAGGGCATATTTTAGTTTGTTCAACGGTTTTTGACTGGTGTGGTTCAGATATT
>JAKLFM010000045.1 GCA_022711175.1 Bacteroidota bacterium
ACGACCTGAACAAGCTAGTTCAGAAAGCAGAGGATCTGGTTGCCAAACAATCTTCAGGTGCCAAAGCCAAGTTCATCAAAAGGGTATCCAAAGAAAAGATCGAGTTAAACACTTCCCTCATCGAGAAAAGAAGACTCCTGCTGGGAATTAAGGGATACTGCACTGATCTGAGAGAATCCCAACTGCCGGCAAAACAGGTCATTGAACGATATCATCATCTGTGGCGAGTGGAACAGTCATTCAGAATGAGCAAGTATGACTTGGAAGCACGGCCGATATACCATCGACAGGAAGATGCTATTAAATCGCATGTCCTGATTTGCTTTCTGGCATTGATCGCCGAGAAATATCTGGAGTTAACAACTCGAATGACTTTGAGAAATATCAGGCAGTTGGTGTGGAGTATAACCCAATCACACATTCGTGATAAAATAACAGGGGAGACATTCAAGTTCACTTCCCCAGCTATGGAATTATTGCAGAGTCAATTAGCACCATTAGTAAAAAAGTGGAAACTTCTACCGCACTAATTGTCACAAGTCAGGATTTTTTCTTTTGTGCCGGCAGCTTTGATGAGCGTTGGCAATGTAATGAATTCAGCCATTTCGGTGGTGAGAGTTTGTGGGATTTGGTAAGGAATAAATGTCTAAAGGGTTGCGAGTGCCGGGTGCCGGGTGCCAGTCAGTTAAGTGGTATTCAGCCCCGAAAGCTTTCGGGATGGTTGACAGAGCTATGGTCATTGCCAATTTGTGATTGTGGAGGGCGCTTTCAAGAATTGATTGAAGCGCAATCAGGCATTGGACTGAACATAGTGAATAAAATTTCAAAATGCTGCCGTACTGAATTTTCACGCACCTTTCCTGAACTTTTTCTTCCCTTCGGCAGTCATTTTTTCGGTAGCGTACTGGAAAATAAGCCGGGGCGCAGTGTCTTTCCATTTCAAGAGGAACTGTTCGGTGATTGCAGGCTGCAACTTCCATGCTTCGCGCAGGAACCAGCCAACGCCCTGGTGAACCTCTCTTTCAGTATCAGCCATAAGCGGTTCGATGAAATCAAAAAGCGGCTGGAAATCACCGGTTGCTTTCAGCAGTTTGATCAATGTTACAGGTACAGCCCTCCGCTGGAACTTGTTTTTGGCTTTTATCCATTCACCAAAAGCTGTCAATGTTATCAGCTTCTTTTTCAGGAAGATAACGAGTAATTCACCGCTGATAACATCGGCATGCGCCCAATTGGTAATGCCCGTCTCGAACCACTTCCCTATTTCGTTGAAAACCTCGGGGCTGAATTCCCCGGCAAAAGCTTTGGTGAGGAGGATGGCAAAACTGGTCTCTTCGTATTTCGGACTTTTTACTAATAACCTACTGGTTTTCAGTATAAGATCGAACGTGGTGGTTTCTGCTTCAAGGATATCGAGCACCTTTTCCTCCAGTTGGTCGAGTGAGAGGCCATAAGCATCATAACCTCCGCTGAAATAGCGCGAATATTTTTGTACGATTTCATCATTGGCATTGGCCGAACAGTAAAACCTGATGTCGTTAAAAAGCGCAGTTGGTGTCATGATGTTTTGTTTTAACGATAATATGTTTAGTCTCTGTCAATTAGAACCGTTTCACAGTATCTCTTCAAACATATCTTTGGTTGCGCCACATATCGGGCATTGCCAGTCGTCGGGCAGGTCTTCGAACTGTGTACCGGGTGCAATACCGCTTTCGGGATCACCTTCCGCAGGATCATATATAAAACTGCACGCGAGGCAGCGGTACTTTTTGCCAACCGCTTTTGCCGGCTTGTTTTCGAGTTTGGCCGGATCAATATATGTTGGGGCATTTTTAGGCGATAATCCCTTTTTGATAGCCCGGTAATAAGCATAAGTGAGCGGCGGAATGCTGGTATCAAGAATCTCAGCATCAATAACCTGCCCGATGAACAGAATATGCGTTCCGGTATCGGTTTGCATGGTGACTTCACAGTCGAACCAGGCAATGGTATCTTTAACAATGATGGGTGTGCCCGATCTGCCGGTTACGAAGTTTACATTCTCAAATTTATTGACATCCTTACCGCTTTTGTACCCAAAAAGTCCAATCAAATCAGGGCTTGCCGACTGGTGCAGCACCGAAACGGAAAATTTCCCGCTACGGGCGATCATCTCAGTGGTGAGGTTATTTTTACTGCAGCTGATGGCTACCTGCGGCGGTTCGGCAGTTACCTGAAATACAGTGTTGGAAACGTAGCCGTTGTATTTGCCCTGATCACCAGCGCTCACTATATACAACCCATAGGTAAGGCTGAAAAACGATTCAATGTTCATTTGGGTGATGGTTTTTGATTGAGTGTTTCGTGAATTACGCTGATAAGCCCATTTTCGGGCATGTCGCCGTTCAGCGACCAGAACATGATGCCGTTCAGGCCTTTCCCAACAGCGTACCGGGTTTTGAGCTGAATAGACTGCTTATTGTCGAATGTGGCAAAAAGTTGTTCCCGGGGATTGTAGGCGTAAGGCGCTTTGGCAGTGTCGTCCCAGTAAAACCGGAAGCCGGGATGCTTCCCAAAGTAGTCATCAAAATGCCTGTACCCTATAAATCCTTCGAACCGGCAATCGCGGTACAAGCCGTTGTTGATACTGTCAACATCGCGAAAAATGCGGGCATAAAATGCTGCACCGATCACCATTTTATTTTTTGGCACGCCCAGCGAATCGAGGAATTGAACCGCATGATCTGTTGATTCGGGTTGTTCCGGAGTCGGAAACAGAGGAGTATGATGACCGGTATTAGTGCTGTAGCCGTTGATATAATCATAGGTCATGATGTTTACTCGGTTGAGCAGCGGCATCACTTTGTCCCATTCAACGGATTTGATGAAGAACTCAGTAAATCCTCCGGCAGCAAAGCTGATTTCATACTTTGCGCCCAGCGTTTCACGCATCGAACGGATCAGCAGGGTGAAATTCGGCTTATCCTCGTCACTATACTTAAAGCCCGGGTTTGAAGCCAGCGCGGGGTATTCCCAGTCAAGATCAAGTCCATCGGCATTGAATTTTTCCAGCAAAAGCTTTACTGAATTCGAAAATTCGTTGCGGCCTGCCTCCGTTGAAAAAACATCGGGGCAGGTGGGGCAGCCGCCCCATCCCCCGAGCGAAAGAATAATTTTTAATTGCGGGTTGCGGACTTTTAACCCCATGAGCTTTGTTATGGCGATGCTGTCGTGCTCGCCGGCAACGAGCCGGTTACCGTCGAGATGCAGAAAACTGTAAATAATGTGCGTGAGTTGATCAACGGGGTAAGCCTCAAGGTCATCGGGGGCGCCGTGGCAATAAGCTATTACGGCAAAATCATATCCTGGGGCAACTAGCTGGCTGTATGATTTCACCGTTACACTGAAAAGCAGGGCAAGAATTGAGATAAGTATCTTTAGTTTAAGGTCAGGCATGTTTTTGTCGGGTTTGTCCATGCGTTCAGAAGATGCAGGTTTTGAGGAATGTCAGCTATTGTCAGGAGCTAAGTTACAAATATATTCATAAAAAAAGCCCCGTAATGACGAGGCTTTTTTGTTCAGGAATGATGATCGGATGATGAAATCTGCTTATGCTAACAGAATCCGTATCAAACCATTTTCCGTTTCCTGTTTTCTAAACACACCGGTTATACCAAACCCTGTGCAAGCATGGCTTCGGCTACTTTCACGAAACCGCCGATATTGGCGCCTTTCACGTAGTTGATGAAACCATCGCCCTCCTTGCCGAATTTCTCGCAGGTACGGTGAATATTTATCATGATGGTGTGCAATTCCTGGTCAACGCGTTCGCGTGTCCAGCTAAGGCGCATGCTGTTTTGCGACATTTCGAGGCCTGATGTGGCAACACCGCCGGCATTGGCAGCCTTACCGGGGCCATAAAGCACTTTCTTTTCGATGAAATAGTCGGCAGCTTCGGGTGTCGATGGCATATTGGCGCCTTCCGAAACGCAGAAGCAACCATTGGCAACCAGCACTTTGGCATCATCGCCGTTGAGTTCGTTCTGAGTAGCACATGGCAGGGCTATGTCGCATTTCACACCCCAGGGAGTCTTACCGTCAACATATTCGCAGTTATATTTCTTGGCATACTCGCTTATACGTCCGCGTTTGATGTTTTTTAACTCCATGACCCAGGCCAGTTTGGCGGCATCTATTCCGTTGGGGTCATAGATGTAACCATTTGAATCGCTGAGCGTTACAACTTTACCGCCCAATTGGGTTACTTTCTCGCACGCATATTGTGCAACATTTCCTGATCCGGATATTACAACCGTCTTGCCTTTGAAATCCATGCCGCGTGTTTTCAGCATTTCTTCAGCAAAATAGGTGCAACCGTAACCTGTAGCTTCCGGACGGATGAGGCTGCCACCCCAGTCGAGGCCCTTGCCTGTAAGCACGCCGGTAAACTCGTTGCGAATGCGTTTGTACTGGCCAAAGAGGAAGCCGATTTCGCGTCCGCCAACGCCTATATCGCCTGCGGGCACGTCGGTATCGGGACCAATGTGGCGTTGAAGTTCAGTCATGAACGACTGGCAGAATTTCATCACCTCGTTGTCGCTCTTACCTTTGGGATCGAAATCAGAGCCGCCTTTGCCACCGCCCATAGGCAGGGTTGTAAGGCTGTTTTTAAGTACCTGTTCAAAAGCAAGGAATTTGAGGATGCCGAGGTTGACGGTGGGGTGAAAACGCAGCCCGCCTTTGTAGGGGCCAATGGCGCTGTTCATCTCAATACGGAAGCCACGGTTTATCTGGAATTCACCTTTGTCGTCAACCCAGGGTACCCTGAAGATTATGACACGTTCCGGTTCCACCATACGCTCCAGAATCCCTTTGTATTTCGGGTTCTCTTCAATAAAAGGCATAAGCGACTGAACCACTTCTTTTACTGCCTGGTGAAATTCAATTTCACTCTGATTTTTAGCGATGACCCTGGCCATGAACTGGTCAACTTTCTGGTCAATAATGCTGTTTGACATAGAGTTTGTAATTAGGTTATTAGATAGAGATGAACGTTGATTAATGCGACAATATTACTCATATTACTATTCATGGCAATGAATTTAAGGTTTTTTCTGTTTGCGGATTAACAATCTATCTATTTGCTTTTCAATACGATAGAATCGAATAGGTAATCTACTTAGCGAATTCAGTAATTCACTTATAACAGTATAACTGCACCAGCCTGAATTGCAGATATCTAAGGGATTGAGCATAATTTGAGTTTACTGAAATGGCCGGAAACGTCCAGTTACATCAGTCTTCGGTTTTACCGGATAAACTTTACCGGTACTTTTACATCGGCATCTTTACCGATTTCATTACTTTTATACCATACTACCCTGCTCAACTTCCAGCTTTTATGAACGATGAGAACAATTTAAAGCCGACGCATCGCGAAATCGAACAACTCATTTTTGAGCGCACCGAAAGGCTCAAGGAACTTGCTGCCATTAACCGCACCACCGAAATACTCAAGGAAGGCAAGCCCGTTGATGAAACTTTGCAGCAGTTGTCGATGATTTTTCCTGCCGCATGGCAGTACCCCGATTTCACTGTTTGCCGCATTACGTATGGAGGCAAGGAATATAAATCACCAAATTTCACTACTACACAATGGCTTCAGCGGCAATCGTTCGACACCATCGACGGCCAAACCGGCTTTATTGATATTTTCTACCTGAAGGAATTTATGCATTATGATGAAGGGCCTTTTCTGAAGGAAGAGCGTCACCTTATCGCCAATTTAGCCACAGCCATTTCGGGTTACCTCAACAGCATCACGGCCAGGGAAATTATCAAAACCTCAGGGTTGGCGCAGCATTATGAATCGCAGGCCGAAACAACCCGCGAGCAACCCCTAACAGGCAGGCAGTTGTTGCAGCGGTTCCTCAATAAAAACAACTATAACCGCGATATTTACCACGACCTGCAGCCTTTCAAGGTAAAGGAAATCCTGCTGGTAGCCAACCTTTACGATGCATATTCTATTGAGCGTGAGGGCCGTTTTTCGGAATACGTGCTGGGCGAATACCACCAGCTCAGCCTTACCTCGGTGCCGCGTATAACAGGAGTTTCAACTGCCGAAGAGGCTTTCGAGCAGTTAAACTCGAGGCACTACGACCTTGTGATTTTCATGGTTGGTGTTGACAAAACCCTCGCCGTAAATCTGCCGCAGCAAATCAGGAAACTGTTTCCGTACATCCCTATTTTCACGCTGCTCAACAACAATACCGATGTAGCATTCTTCAACGAGGTATGCCGCCGTTACCAGGCTATCGACCGCATTTTTGTGTGGAATGGCGAAAGCAAGGTGTTTTTTGCCATGATCAAGATGCTGGAAGATAAAATAAACGTTGAAAATGATACCCGCGTGGGAATGGTTCGCGTTATACTCCTGGTTGAAGACAGTCCCCAGTTTTACTCACGTTACCTGCCGCTGCTTTACGGCATTGTGATGGACCAAACCAAGCGGATAATTGACGATGTAAGCACCGACGAGCTGTATAAAGTACTGAGACTCAGAGCACGGCCCAAAATCCTGCTCGCGTCCAACTACGAAGAAGCCATACAAATCATCAGCAGCCTGAAGGACTACATGCTTTGCCTGATCACCGACGTTAAATTTGAGCGTCTCGGCAAAATGGACCCCGAAGCGGGATTCAGCCTCGTGAGTTATGTGCGCGATCTCATTCATGACCTGCCGGTGATCATTCAGTCCTCAGATGCCTCAAATGCCGAGAGAGCCTACGAGTTGCGGGCATCCTTTATTGATAAGTATTCCGAGAGTCTTTCGCAGGAGTTTAAGAGTTTTATCGCCCATTACCTGGGTTTCGGAAACTTTATTTATCGTGACAGCGAAGGCCGCCAGATAGCCGTCGCCAAATCGTTGCGCGAATTTGAAAACCTGCTGCGTACAATACCCGACGAGTCACTGATATTTCATGCCAAAAAGGACCACTTTTCGCTGTGGCTGATGGCGCGGGGCGAAATACAGGTTGCCAAAATCATTAATCCTCAAAAAGTTACCGATTTCAAGAGCCCTTCGGAATTGCGCAAGTACCTCATCGAAGTGATACAGCAGTTCCGCAACGAGCAAAACAAGGGCAAGATCATCCCTTTCGAGGAATCGGCCATACTCGACGAACACAATGTGGTTAGCCTCATGCCCGGAGGGCTTGGTGGCAAAGGCCGCGGACTTGCATTCATTAACACATTGATTTACAACTACGACTTCAACCAGATCATCCCGAACATCAACATACGCTCGCCGAAAACCTCAGTGATAGGCGCCGATGAATTCGAGTATTTCATTGAACGTAACAAGCTGCTGGAGAAGGTATTGGTGATGGACAACTATGAGGAAGTACGGCGCCTGTTTGTAAATTGCAGCCTTACCGATACACTGATCCGACGGTTGCGGGTGTTGCTTAAACTTATCGAAAAACCTCTGGCTGTGCGTTCGTCGGGGACCTTCGAAGATTCGCTGGCACAACCCTTTGCAGGAATTTTTGAAACCTACCTGCTGCCCAACAACCATCCCGATATCAATGTGAGGCTCAAGCAGTTGATGGATGCCATCAAACTGGTTTATGCATCGGTATATTCACCCGAGGCAAGAGGCTATATAGAGGCCATCAATTACAAGCTCGAAGAGGAAAAAATGGCAGTAGTAATTCAGGAAGTAGTTGGCAACCAGTTCGATGACCTCTTTTATCCTCACCTCAGCGGTGTAGCACAATCGTATAATTACTATCCTTTCGGGCACATGAAACCTGAGGAAGGCTACGCCATCGCAGCATTGGGGCTTGGAAAATATGTAGTGGAAGGCGGCAGTGCATACCGGTTCTCGCCAAAATATCCCGCTGTTGAAAACTATTCACCCAAGGACCTGTACAAGAATTCGCAGATGAAATTCCTGGCTGTTGACCTTGCCAAGCATGATATCGACCTGCTCGAAGGTGAAATGGCCGGCCTTCGCGAAAGCGAGATTGATGTGGCTGAACATCATGGCACCATGCGCCACCTGGCGTCGGTATATGACCCTGACAATAACCGCATTATTCCCGGCATTACGCATCCCGGGCCGCGCATCATCAACTTTTCAAATATCCTCAAATATGAGTACATGCCGCTGGCAAAAACCATAGAAATCGTGCTGGATATTGTGAAAGAAGCGCTTGGAACGCCTGTGGAGATTGAATTTGCCGTTGACCTGAACCGCGACAAGGATTACAAAACCACCTTTTACCTATTGCAGATAAAGCCGCTCATTGGCGCCGAACAGGACTACCATGTTGACCTCAGCGAAATCAGGAATGAGGACATGGTGCTGCTTTCGCACAAAGGCATGGGGAACGGTTTAATCAATGATATACAGGACGTTATCTACGTTGACCCAAAACGGTTCGACAAAAGCCGCACCATGGAAATGGTGAAGGAGATAGAAATTCTAAACCAGAAAATGCGGGCCGAAAAGCGTAAGTATATCCTCATTGGCCCGGGCCGCTGGGGCACACGCGATAGATGGATAGGCGTGCCAGTAAACTGGCCGCAGATAAGCAACGCCAAAGTGATTGTTGAAACCAGCCTCGAAGGCTATCCGCTCGATGCTTCATCGGGTTCGCATTTCTTCCATAACGTCACTTCCATGAATGTTGGCTATTTTACTGTGCAACCCGAAGCCGACCAGAGTTTCATCCGCTATTCGCTGCTCGATGAGCAGGAAATGATAGAAAAAACACTGTTTTTCAATCATGTGCGGTTCGCCAAACCGGTAAATGTAAAAATGGACGGGCGAAAAAGAATTGCAGTACTCACCGTGAACAGCTAACGAGGCAACATCCAATCGCATATCTGCTCATACAATATGAAAATCACTTAAACGGCTAAATTTCAGGAGATCAAGCGATGGCAAAGAAACAATGGTATGAATCACTTTTTGAAAATTATGCTGAAAAGTATGATAATGAAAGCTTTACGCAGGGTACGACCGGAGAATGTGATTTCATTGAAAACGAGTTGAATTTTGATAAAACGCTTCACATCCTCGATGTGGGTTGCGGCACCGGCAGGCATGATATTGAGCTGACAAAACGCGGATACAAACTCACCGGTATCGACCTATCGGAATCGCAACTGGCAAGGGCAAAGGCGAAAGCAGCAAGTGCAGGGCTTAACATTGATTTCAGGCAGCACGACGCCCGCAACCTGCCCTATGAAGCCGAATTTGACATTGTGCTTATGCTGTGTGAAGGAGGATTCCCATTGATGGAAACCGACGAAATGAATTTTGAAATACTGCAAAATGTTACCACGGCGCTCAAATCGCCGGGGAAATTCATCTTCACAACATTAAACGGTCTTTTCCCGCTTTACCATTCGGTTGAACAATTCTGTGCTTCGGAGTCGGACAAGGGAAATGCTACTTACCGGAGCAATACTTTTAACCTGATGACCTTCCGCGACCATAACATCACCGAACTGGAGGACGACTCCGGAAACCTGAGATCGCTCGATTGCAATGAGCGTTATTATGTTCCGAGTGAGATTACCTGGCTGCTCAAATCGCTGGGATACAGAAAGATTGAAATTTTCGGGGCAAAACTGGGAGCCTTTTCACGAAACGATAAACTTACTACTGAAGATTTTGAGATGCTTGTAATTGCAGAAAAGTGAAACCAAGGAGAGAATTTTAAGCAATGCCTGAGGTAATTTAATTAACAATCCGTTGAAGATCAAATAATTCCATGCAAAAGCTACTCTTTCTGAATAAACGAAGCAGCCTTTTCCTCACCCTGTCGGGAATTTTTATCACCAATGCCATCATAGCAGAGTTTGGCGGTGTGAAGATTTTCTCACTCGAGACATTGCTCGGACTAAAACCGGCTCAATTCAACCTGTTTGGCGCTCCCGTTGATTTCAACATGAGTGTTGGTGTGCTCATCTGGCCACTGGTTTTCATACTGAGCGACATTATCAACGAGTATTTCGGGAAACAGGGAGTAAGGCGTATAAGCTTTTTCACAGCCATACTTATTGCTTACTCCTTTATCATCGTACTGGCCTGGACCAAAATGCCTCCTGCTGATTTCTGGCTGCAAATCAATGGCTTAGATTACAAGGGCAGGCCTTTTGATATCAATTACGCTTACTTAACCATCTTCAGGCAAGGCCTCGGCATCATCATTGGTTCGCTCACTGCTTTTCTCGTCAGCCAGTTAATTGATGCCTATACATTTCACTGGTTTAAAAGAATTACAGGACATAAATACCTGTGGCTCAGGGCAACAGGCAGTACGGTGATTTCACAGCTATTCGACAGCTTCATTATCCTCACAATTGCATTTTACGTTTTCGGGAACTGGTCGATTGGCGAGGTGCTGAAGGTTGGCGTGGTGCAATATACCTACAAAGTGCTGCTTGCCATACTGTTAACACCGGTAGTTTATCTTGTGCATATCATTATTGACCGGTATCTCGGAAAGCAGGAATCGCAGGAAATGATTGGAGAAGCTGACGGCAAATGGTGAGTATGGTTTCGGATTAAGGCTATCTTACAATGGTCACCGTTCCTCTCATCGGGCTTTCCTGGTTTGGCTTGTATCCATCCTCGAGACGGAATTCAATAAGGTAGCTGTACACTCCATCGTCGCAGGGCAATCCTTTGTACCTTCCATCCCAGTAGCCAAGCAGCGAATTCGTTTCGAAAATAAGCTGGCCCCACCGGTTGAAAATATACATCCTGAATTGTAAAATCTTCTCAGGATGGAAAGCCGTTACGCGGAATACTTCATTAAGCCCGTCAAGATTTGGAGAGAAAGCTGACGGAACCTCGAAAGCATCAGGGCATTTCACAATGTTGACTGTATCAGCTGATATACAGCCATTTGTATCTGTCACCATCACCCAATAAAGTCCTTCAGCAGTCGCTGTGAATGCAGGCAACGCCGAACCATCCTGCCAAAGGTATGTTTCAAATCCACTGCCGGGTGTGAGGCTCCACTCCTGCCCTGAACACAAGGTGCCCGCTTGCGACAGTGATATATCCTCTACTGGTATCCGTTTGATTTCCAAAGGATTGTTCTGGAAATAGCTGGTGCAGTTGTTCGAATCGGTAACGGCTATGAGATAATTGCCTGTGGCCAGATTGCGAAACATTGCTGAGTCCTGCCAGTTTGATCCGTTATCAATTGAATAGAGAAAAGGCTGTTTACCACCCGATGTGCTAACTTCTATTATACCGTTGTCCTCGTTGCAGGTGGCATCGGTGCCTGCGGCCAAAACCGAAGGTGCAGCCTCATTTTGCACATAAACCGGGTTAAATGGGTACGGCGTCAGGCAATTATTAAGTCCCATGATAGCAGCATCATAGGTATCAGCAGCAAGGCCGGTAAAATGTGCTGAATCCTGCCATGTTAGCCCCCCGTCAATTGAGTACTGAATTGGTGGTGGTGAACCGGTTGTCATGAGGGTGATTTCACCGTTCGGGAGACTACATGTTGCATCGCTTACCATAACGCTGCTGATGTACGACCCTGACAAACTGCTGATTGTTACATTGTTATAAGAGTAAGCAATCTGGCAGTTGTTAGCATCTGTCGTTAATACAGTGTAGTTGCCGGGCGAAAGGTTCAGGAACTGTGGTAAGGTATTCCACGTTATACCGTTATCAATCGAGTAACTCACGGGAGCTGTGCCTCCGGTAGCTACAATGTTTATAGCGCCATCGCTGCCACAGGAGGCATCGGTTACAATCACCGTATCAATAGTGGCGCCCCCGGTATTGCCAACTGCCACAGGATTCGATGGCCAGTATGTTAAGCAGTAGTTATTATCCTTTATCACAACACGATAGCTCCCAGCGGGCAAGCTGTTATAAGCAGCCGAATCAGTACTCCATGTCAGCCCATCATCAATTGAATAGCTGATCGGGTATGTTCCTCCGGAGGCATAAATGGTGATGCTCCCATTGCTGTTGCCGCAGGTTGACGAAATTACCTTTAATGAATCAATTGCTGCTCCTGAAATATTCGAAACTACTGCGGGATTCGTTGCATAAGCACCAGTACAGTTATTGGCATCGCTTACCATAATTGTATAATTGCCCTGTGCCAGGCCTGTGAAAATATTGGTCAGGTAGTAATCCGCACCGCCATTGATGGAGTATTGCAGCGGCGGAGTGCCGTATGCTGCATCAATGGTGATTGAACCGTCGCTCTGCCCGCAGGTCGATGGGTTGATGTTCACATCTATCACCGATGGGCTTCCCAATGAGGCCACCACCACCGGGTTCCACAAGTATGGAGTATTACATCCGTTGGCGTCGCGCACGGTGATAAAGTAACTGCCAGGAGCTAATCCGCTGAAAACAGGGTTTAACTGCAAGGTTGCACCATTATCAAGCGAATATTCGATAGGCGACGATCCCCCTGATGTATAAACTGCAATGCTGCCATTGCTAAGCCCACAGGTAGCATTGGTCACTAAAACCGTGTCGATCGTTGCGCCACCTGTGTTGCCGATAACCTCAGGGTTGGAAGCATAAGCGGTCTGACAGCTATCGTCGTCTTGAACAAAAACATAATAGTTACCAGCAGCCAGGTTAGTGAACAGAGGATTCGCCTGCCATGTGGCGCCATTATCGATTGAATATTGCAAAGGTGGTGCACCACCACTGGCAGTAACGGTAATGCTGCCATCGCTGTTGCCGCAGGTTGCATCGGTATGGGTAACCGTATCGATAGTTGCTGCTGACGATGCATTAAGCATAACCGGATTAAAACCATATGCAGTCTGGCAGTTGGAAGCGTCTTTAACAACTATATAATAACTTCCGGGACCAAGGTTACTGAAAACGCCGCCATTCTGAAACCATGTGGCGCCATTATCAATCGAATATTGAAGTATTCCGGCACCTCCGCTCGCAAAAACATATATTGAGCCATTGCTTAACCCGCATGAGGGACTGGTGGGTAAAACACTGCTGATCACAGGTCCCGCAGCCCTGCTTACACTTGCTGCGGCAAAATTTGTTTCGTTGTAAGCCCTGCCACGGGCAACATGGTAGTCGTTTCCGTTGATTTCGTCAGTTCCGTAGCGATAAGGATAAATGCGGTAATAGATTGTTTCGCCGCAGGTGAGGGCGTAACTATCAGTATATGTGAGTGTTAGCGACGAAGGAATGACCGCCACAACCACACTGGTGCCTATCGTATTACCGGCAGTGTAAGTATGGCCATCGGTTGGTGCTGTAAATGAATTGACAAGGTTACGCAGGATAATGTAGCCCTGTGTTCCGTCGCCGGTATTTGGATCAACCGAGGCAGTCCAGTCGAGATGAATGGCAGCCGGAGCAGTAAAAGAGGCGAACATGCCGGGAGTATTCCAGAGTGGCTGGCGCAGGCTCCGCCAGTAGTCTGAATTAGCCGTGGAACTGGCCGTGCACTGGTTGGGAAGGCCTTTGGTTACCTGCAGGCTTGATGTATCAGTATAGGCCGTCCCGTTTTGAGGGCTATTCCAGCCATACTCCTGGAGGTTGGTACCGGGGCAAACAAAAACAGACACTGCTTTTTGAGAAGCTAAGTTTTGCTGATGATTGAGCTTTGGAGAGGGTAGTGCAGTAAAATCAGCACCCACGGTGGCACGGTGCGCCAAAGCATGAATGTGGATACCCGAAGGATTTCTGAGTTGAATGATATCACCACCATTCGATATATTCAGGGTTGAACCTGCAAATGATGGAGCGGTTCCAAAATCTCCGCCGGTAAAATAAGCCGGATCATTCGCATGAACTTCGATGTAGCCATCTGATTTATTGATATCCAAAGGGTGAGTCACTGTATTAGAACCCACTGCCCTATGCCATACTATGATGATAGTACCGGCCCGCATATTATTCCAGAAAGCGGTATTATTAAAGGTAATGGGTGTTTGCCAGGCTGTTTGAGTGCTATTATTATCCCTCAGCGTGTAGTTTCTCAAGTCAACATTGTCATCAATAACAAGCAGTTCAGTCCATTCATCACGGGGATCGCCACCTGCTATGGCATCGTTTCGGTAGCTGCTTACCACAACGTTTTGTGCAAAACTGTTTGCAGCGGCAAAAAAAATAGCCACAAGCACAAAGACGAATCTCATCTGTACACAAAATTGAGCGGATGGCCGGATCTTTCGCATTTGATATCTGATCATGCTATTTACGTTCCGAAAATACATCAATTAACAAATACCTCGGAATTCAGGTAACAAAAAACCTTCCGGAGTTACATCCCCGGAAGGTTCATGAAAACAAGCCTTTTACTACAAACTCTTAATCTCAGCAACCAGTTTCTGCAAGGTTGCCTTGGCATCGCCAAACAGCATGCGGTTTTTCTGGTGGTAGAACAGGTTGTTGGGAATTGCAGCATAACCAGCAGCCATACTGCGTTTCATTACAATGATGTTGCGGGCATCGAGCACCTTGATGATGGGCATACCGTAGATAGGGCTACCGGGATCATCTTCGGCGGCGGGATTCACAACGTCGTTGGCGCCGATCACAATAACCACATCGGTATTGCCCATTTCGTTGTTGGCATCTTCCATTTCAACAAGCTTTTCGTAAGGCACATCAGCTTCGGCAAGCAGCACGTTCATATGTCCGGGCATACGGCCAGCAACCGGGTGAATGGCATATTTTACTTCCACACCTTTTCCCGAAAGGAGGTTATCGAGTTCATGGCAGAGGTGCTGCGCCTGTGCAACGGCAAGTCCGTAACCGGGGACGATATACACTTTTTGCGAATAACTGAGCAGCACGGCGGCATCGCTCAGCGATATTTCCTTTACAGTTTTGTCGGCAGCCTCGGTACCACCCGCTCCGGCAACTCCAAATGCACCGACAATTACGTTCAACAGCGAACGATTCATGGCGTTGCACATAAGAATGGTAAGAATGGTACCCGAAGAGCCAACCAGAATACCGCCGGTAAGCATGGCCTGGTTGCTATACAGAAAGCCTCCCATGGCAGCGGCAACGCCGGTAAATGAGTTCAGCAACGATATAACAACAGGCATATCGGCACCACCAATAGGCATAACAAATGTAACGCCATATACCAGGGCTGCTAAAGCGAACAGGTAAATCGGCCAGTTGTTACCGGCTTCAGGTTTCATGAAGAGTATAACCACCAGCGCAACAAGCAGTAGCACTAAGAAGGTGAGATTAATGATCCTGAGTACCGGGTTTTTAATATCGCCAATCCGGCCATCGAGTTTGCCAAAGGCGATCATGCTGCCTGCAAACGAAACCCCGCCGATCATGAGCCCTAAAAGGATGGCAATACCTTCGCCGCCAATCATATGTGAAGCGCCTTCGGCAGCAAGCATATTCTGCATTTTTGGAAATTCCATCATCGAGATGAGGGCTGCACAGGCGCCACCCATACCATTGAAAATTGAAACCATCTGCGGCATGGCAGTCATCTTCACTTTTTTTGAAGCATACCACCCGATGAAGGAGCCAATGGCGAGGGCAACAACAATCCACACGATATTGCCGATGGGTTCACCGTCCTTTTTGTGAAACAGAATGGTGAACAGAATAGCGGCTGTCATACCGGCAGCAGCCCAAAGGTTTCCCGAACGGGCTGTGGCGGGATGGCTGAGCTTTTTAAGCCCCAGAATGAACAGGACGGAGGCAACCAGGTACGAGATTTCGAGTATGGAAATTTCGCCGGTAAACGGAATGAGTTTGGTAATGGTTTCCATGATTTATCCTCCCTGTTATTTTTTCTTTTTGAACATTTCGAGCATGCGGTCAGTAACCACAAAGCCGCCCACAACATTAAGCGTTCCGAGTATTACGGCAATGAAGCCGAGAATGAGTGACAGGGTGCTTTCGGCATGGCCCATCACGATGATGGCCCCGATGATCACAACTCCGTGAATGGCATTACTGCCCGACATGAGCGGGGTGTGCAGTACCGCGGGCACATGCGATATCACTTCAATCCCGAGGAATATCGATAGGACGATGATGAAGATCATGTCCTTGTATTCCATGAAGAATCTGAGAATTTCTTGCATAAATGTGTTCTTTAGGATTTTTTTTATTTGTGATTTTATTTTTAAGAAGAAAGTGTTTTTTGTGTTCCAGGTGCCGCGTTCCAAGTGCCGCGTTGCTATTTTGATTTTCAGTTTTAATTTTAAATCCTGTATAGGAAGGTATCAGATTTTAAATTGCCCTATGAACATCAAAGTGAATTCATCAGATTTACAATTCCTGACTTTATTTTAATACAGAGTTCCCTGATTTCATCAGCTTTTTCATCGCTGATATAACCGTAGTCCTGAGCCAGATAACTCATACTACGAACCTCTGCATCTGATGCTTTAGCAATTTGAAGAAATCTTTTGAATTCAGCTTTCGAAAAGCGCTCAAATCCTTCGGCAATATAGTTCATCACAGAAACTGCAGCGCTATTAATTTGGTTCTTAAATTCGAAATCTTTCAGGTCAAGAAATGTAGCGTGGATTAGGTTTGCCTGTTTTCGGGCATTCTGCCAAACTACCAGTTCCTCGAATGATTTAGCCATAAACAACCAATAATTAAGAATTAAATTACAATTGGATTATGGTTTTCCGGCCTGACGTAATCTTTATTCACCCGAATCTGAAACCAAAGCATTTTCTGTTGACAGTTTGACTGGCACATGGAACCCGGAACCCGGAACTTATATCAGTGATTTTACTCTTTCGTGAACGATCTCTTTGCCATGCGTAACCGCAGTCCCTTTAACGATGTCATCTTCCCAGTTCAGGTTAAGAGCGCCTTCTTTGGTAATGATAAGTTTCAGGAAATTGATCAGGTTCTTGCCGAACATACGGCTGGCATCGGTTGGCATATCGGTCGGCAGTTGCGAGTTGCCGATGATCTTAACACCGTTGTGGACTATCGTTTCGTTGTTTTTGGTGAGTTCGCAGTTGCCTCCTGTCGAAGCGGCAATATCAATAATCACCGATCCCGGAACCATGGCTTCAACAGTTTCTTTCTTTAACAAAACGGGCGCCTTTTTGCCCGGTATTTGCGCTGTACAGATTACCACATCCGACTTAACAGCCTGGTCGTGAATGGCTTTTGCCTGACGGAGCTTAAACTCTTCGGTTTGCTCAACGGCATATCCTCCGGCGGCTTTGTCATCGGTAGCCCCTTCAACTTCAACGAACTTGCCTCCAAGCCCTACCACTTCTTCTTTTACTGCTGCCCGCACATCGAAAACATACACCACGGCGCCAAGTTTGCGCGAAGTAGCGATAGCCTGAAGTCCGGCAACACCTGCACCCAGTATGAGCATATTAGCCGGTTTAATGGTTCCGGCAGCCGTCATAAACATGGGGAAGAACTTAGGCAAGGTGTTTGCTGCAGTGAGCACAGCCTTGTATCCTGCCACAGTAGCCATCGACGAGAGGATGTCCATGGCTTGTGCCCTTGTGGTGCGCGGCACCACATCCATGCTGAAAGCAGTGATGTTTTTTGCTGCCAGCTCCTTCACCAACGCGGTGTTAAAGTAAGGATTAAGAACCGAGAGCAGTACCTGTCCATCTTTGAGCATTGCAGTTTCTTCGGTGGTGGGCGGCTGAATCTTGATTACCACATCCGATTGGGCAATAACGTCTGCCTTTTTAGCAACCTTCGCCCCTGCTTTCTCATATTCGGCATCGTTGGCAAATGCAGCTAAACCCGCTCCCGTCTCCACCAGCATCGTCACATTCATTTTTACAAGTGCAGAAACACTTTCGGGTAGCATGGCTACCCGGTTTTCGTCAGAAATTTCTTTTAGAATTCCTATTGTCATAGCAGTAGGGTTTTGATAGATTTGTTTGAAACAAATGTAAGGGAATTTTCTGCAGCCGAAAGGCTGATTTGTGCGTGTATTTTTGATTTTTCAGTGAAATACTGAAACATTCTGATGCTTTCTGTGAATTTGTTAACAACAAAATACCATCATTTCCAATGCATCACGACAGGTCATTGGCTGGCTACTTCTGTTTACTTTTCAGAGCATAGTAATTTTCAATAAAAATGTTATATAATTGGTGTCACTTTTTGCCATGCAAGCCAATTAATTAACATCCCGGTAATAAGCCGGATGGTTAATCATTAACACACCCTAAAACTTCCAAATCTTTTCTCCTACTTGTGTTCTATGAAAAAAAAGTTACTACTCGCTTTATGCCTGTTTCTGGCAAGTTTCACAATTTCAACTGCTTCAGTTATCCGCAACCAACCTTACGAGGTTCATCAGCCCGATGGATCAGTGATCCATTGCTTTGTTTCGGGCGATGAGTATTTTAACTGGCTTCACGATGCCAATGGCTATACAATCATACAGGCTGCTGACGGATACTATTATTATGGTATAAGGCAGGGCGATATAGTTGTTGCATCCGGGTTTAAGGTTAACCAGGTTGATCCTCAAGCAGCCGGGCTCAGGAAATGGGCAAAAATATCATCCTCCGAATATCAGCGCCTCAGGAGCCAGTATCAAACCGATAACAACTCTTCGGTGATGGCGCCTCATACCGGAACAATGAACAATATTGTCATTTATATAAAGTTTTCGGATGACTCGGAATTTGCTACCACCCGCCAGACTTACGATGACCTGTTCAATTTACCTACGGGTGTGTCATTGAAGTCGTACTATACCGAAGTTTCGTACAACCAGTTCACCATCAGTTCAACACACTACCCTGAGTGTGCCATGACAACCAACCTGTCGTACACCGATACACATCCGCGAAGCTACTTTCAACCGTATAATGCCACTACCAATCCCAACGGCTACAGTACCGATAACGAACGCAGGCTAAGAGAACATGCGCTTTTGCGCGATGCCGTGATTTGGATCAATGCCAATTCAGCGGTACCGGCAGGTTTGAACATAGATGGTGATAACGATGGTTATGTGGATAATGTTTGTTTCATAATCCGTGGTGGTAATGGCGCATGGGCCAGCCTTTTATGGGCTCACCGCTGGGTTTTATATACCTACAATGTTTCAATTAATGGTAAACAGGTGTGGGATTACACTTTTCAGCCCGAATCGCAGGTTGATGTAACCACGCTGTGCCATGAGATGTTTCATGCCCTGGGAGCTCCCGATTTGTACCACTACGATGATGGCGGCCTGAACATTTCGCCGGTATCGGCCTGGGATTTGATGGAATCGGGTGAAGGACATATGACAGCCTACATGAAATGGAAATACGCCGAACAATCATGGATAGCGTCCATTCCTGAGATTACTGCTTCAGGAACATACACCCTGCAGCCCCTGACGTCGTCGACCAACAATTGCTACAAAATAGCCTCGCCCAACTCAGCCTCTGAATATTATGTGGTTGAATACCGGAAGGCAACCGGCACTTATGAAGGAAACCTGCCCGGCTCAGGACTAATCGTTTACCGCATTGACCCAAGCCTGACTGGTAATGCTGACGGCCCTCCCGATGAGGTATATATATATCGCCCGAATGGCACTACTACTGCCAACGGCTCTCCCTATTCAGCTTATTTTTCCTCCGGTTCAGGGCGCACCGCAATAAACGATGGTACTAATCCGTCGCCGTTTCTGCAAAACGGTAATCCCGGCGGGCTTAATATTTACAATGTAACCGCTGCAGGCTCAACAATATCATTCACAGTGGGCATCAGCACTGTTCAGAATCCATCGGGGTTCACAGCTACACCTGCCAGCACCAGCCAGATTGATCTGGAGTGGGTAAAAAACAGCTCCAACAACAACGTAATGCTTGTTTACAACACCACTTCCACTTTCGGCATTCCTCAAAACGGGACGGCCTATGCTGCCGGAGGCGCTGTTTCGGGCGGAGGTACCGTGCTTTATGTGGGGAGCGGCACATCGTTCAATCACACCGGTTTAAATCCGTCAACAACGTATTACTACAAGTTATGGTCGGTTGACGGAACCAACACCTATTCGAATGGTGTAACTGCCAATGCCACCACCCTTTGTGGCGGTTCGTCACTTCCATTTTCCGAGTCGTTTGCCGGTGAGATCTTTCCCTCATGCTGGAGCACACAGTTTTCCGGCAACGGGGCAGTTAACAGCTGGGCGCCGTCGGTAACGAACAATGCCGGTGGTAGCGCATGCGAAATGAAATCGAGTTACCAGAACATCAATCCCGGCGTTACCAGGCTTATCCTGCCGGTTTTCAATACCACTGGCATCACCCAGCTGAACCTGAGTTTCCGCTACCTTCTCGACGACTGGGCTCCCGGAGCCACTTTAAAGATTCAATCGAGTACCAACGGAACAACCTGGACCGACGAAGCATGGTCGTTGGCAACAGCCTCCAACAACACGGTCGGGCCTTTCCAGGTGAATACCACCGTTACTTCCAATCTCAACTCAGCAACAACCTACATTGCATTTACTGCCGAAGGCGACCTGTATCAATACGACTACTGGTACATTGATGATGTGAGCGTGCAAAATGGCGGTAATCAAAGCTATACAATCACTACTGCGTCGAATCCTGTTTCGGGAGGAACAACAGCAGGGGGAGGAAGTTATCTTATTGGCCAAACGGTGACAGTTGTTGCCACACCAGCCACCAACTGGAATTTTCTCAACTGGACAGAAAACGGCAATGCTGTATCTTCGGAACCATCATATAGTTTCACAGCATCAGCCAACCGCGACCTCGTGGCAAACTTCAGCATGAACCAGGTCACAGTATCAACCACTGCCAATCCTGCTGCAGGCGGCACTACCTCAGGAGACGGAACCTATACCATAGGCTCTCAGGTAACAGCAACTGCAACCCCCAATACAGGCTACGGATTTGTCAACTGGACCGAAAACGGCAACATAGTTTCTAACGATCCATCCTACACTTTTATAGCCAACAGCAGTGTGAACCTCACGGCCAACTTTGCCGTGCTCCAGTTCACAGTCACAACAACAGCCAATCCTGCTGCAGGAGGCAATGTTTCGGGCAGCGGCACCTATTCATACAACGCTACGGTAACGGTTGTTGCTTCGCCGAACCAGGGCTGGGATTTTATCGGGTGGTACGAAAACGGCAATATGGTTTCGGGCAATGCAGCCTACTCATTCAATATATTGGCTGATCATGCTCTGGAAGCGCAGTTTATGCAACAGATACAGGTTTACTCAATTCTCGTGTCGGCCAATCCTCCCGAAGGCGGATTGGTTTCGGGTGGCGGCTCTGCTACAGCCGGATCAGAAGTAACAGTCACTGCAACCGAGAACGAAGGCTGGGCATTTACCTACTGGAGCGAAAACGGCAGCCCTGTTTCATACGATGCGATCTATACTTTCACAGTAAACAGCGACCATACCTTAGTTGCAAACTTTGTGCAGGTTTATTCAATAACCGCTTCGGTATCGCCCGACAATGCCGGTACGGTTACAGGAAGTGGTTCGTACACGTATGGAGCAATGGCAACATTAACGGCAACCGATAACGTTGGTTACAGGTTCAGCAACTGGACGTTAAACGGCACCGTGGTATCGGTAAGCCGCGTTTATTCATTCGATGTTTACGACTCCAATCACTATGTCGCCAATTTCCTTTCAACAGTAGGTGTCGGCAGCCACGAAAAACAGTCAGTCAGGGTTTACCCAAACCCCACTTCGTCACTGTTGTATATCGAATCTCCACTGGCAGACTTAGCCAGGATCACACTGCTCGACCAGTTGGGCCAGGTGATGCTGACGATGGAACCCGATGCCCCGGCAAAGAAAATTACGCTGGATTTGTCGGGTTACAACCCGGGCATGTATGCATTGCAACTCAAACGCCCTGACGGAACGCTTATCACAATGAAAGTGATTGTAAAGTAGAGCGGGATAATCGTTTATAAAAGTGCCGGCTCAACGCATAAGTTGAAGCCGGCATTTTTTCTTTCAGAAAGCACTTAATCTTTTTTCGAGTGTTTCCATCATGTCGCCGGTGATATCGAGATGGGTAACAAAGCGCACAACCTGCGGCGATAAAGCCAAAGCATGAATATCTCTGCGGCGGAGTTTTTTCAGAAAGGTATCCGAAGGCATTGAATCGTCAAGGTGGAAGAAAATCATATTGGTGTCGATGGGTACAATATGTGAAACAAATGGCAGCTTTTTGAGCATTTCACCTATTTGCCTTGCTTTGAGATGGTCTTCCTTCAGGCGGTCGATATGATTTAATAATGCATATTTTCCGGCTGCAGCGAGGAAACCTGCCTGCCTCATCCCGCCACCGAGTACTTTGCGGATTCTCCGGGCTTTACGGATAAAGTCAGTATCGCCGATGAGCAATGAGCCTACCGGGGCGCCCAATCCTTTTGAGAGACAAATAGAAACGGAATCGAAAATCCGGCCGAAATCGGCAGGCTTTTTCCCGGTTTCAACTATGGCATTGAAAAGGCGCGCACCGTCGAGATGATATTTCAGCCCGTGCTGCCGGCACACCTCCTCAATCCTGACCAGTTCATTAAAATCATAAATGGCGCCTCCGCCTTTGTTCATGGTGTTTTCGATGCAAACAAGCCTTGTAAGCGGGCGGTGAGGATCATCCAGAGGATTGATGTGTTCTTTTACCTGTGCGGCAGTGATGCGTCCGCGGTCGCCTTCGAGCAGGCAAACCGAACAACCTGAGTTAAAGGCGATTCCGCCACCTTCGTAATAATAGATATGAGCGAGGCGGTCGATGATCACTTCTTCGGCAGGCTGTGTATGTGCCTTCACTGCAATCTGGTTAGCCTGGGTTCCTGAAGTGCAGAAAAGCGCAGCTTCTTTGTTGAAAAGGCCGGCAGCATATTGTTCAAGATCGTTTATTGCAGGGTCTTCGCCAAAAACATCGTCACCAACGGCTGCGTGCATCATGGCATCGAGCATTCCCGCCGTCGGGCGGGTAACGGTATCGCTTCTCAGGTCAATCATGGTATGTTGTTGTTAATCGTTAGTTACTCTTGTTAACGAATCGCTCTCTCAGATTTCGTAATCGATACACACTTTGGCTACTGAATAATCCTTATTGAACTTAATAAAAGCCTGGTGATCAGGGTGATTGGTATACATGTCGAGATCAGTTAAGTTGTCGAAATCCATTGTAAGCACAATGTCATATGATGCTTCAATTTTTCTCACATCAATACCGACTTCGCATCTCCGGATAAGTGAAATCTTCTGCGGCAGCTCTTCCAGCCGGTTTTTGAGAAGCAGCAACGCCTCCTGTTTCATGGTCTCATTTTCAAACTCCCTGAGCCTGAACATTACAATATGCCTGATCATGATATGCTCAGATTTGAAAATGCCAGTTTTAGCTGCTCCAATGCCTGCAGGAGTTTCGCCCTTGTACAGCCTATATTCATGCGCATAAAGCCTTCGCCTCCCGGGCCGAACTGTATTCCCTGGTTCAGGGCAAGATGTGCTTTATTTATGAAGAAATCATTCAGTTCTTTGTCAGTCATTCCCATTTCGCGGCAGTTGAGCCAAACCAGGAAAGTGGCTTCAGGCGTTACCGGCTTTATTTGTGGAATGTGTTCCGATAAATACGTTTCGACCAGCGCCACATTTCCGGCGAGGTACTCCATCAGCGCGTCAACATATTCGTCGCCATGAGTGAATGCCGCTTCCATGGCCACATTGCCGAAGATATTTCCTAACCCGATATGAAGGTGGTCGAGGGTTGAAACGAATTTCTTCCTGAGGTTTTCATCAGGAATAATTGCTACCGAGGACGATAGCCCCGAAACATTGAATGTTTTGCTTGGAGCTATGAAAGTAATTGTTTTTGAGGCTATTTCATCCGAAAGGCTGGCCATCGGAGTGTGTTTGTAAGGAGAGTAAACAAGGTCGCTATGAATTTCGTCAGAGACAATTAAAACGTTATACCTGAGGCATATAGCAGCAATCTTCGATAATTCATCCCTTGTCCACACATTTCCTCCCGGGTTGTGCGGACTTGAAATGATGATCATTTTCGCACCTTGCCGGCATTTCTCTTCAAGGTCGCTGAAATCAACAGTCAATCTGCCGTTGGTCAGGTTTAACTTGTTGTAAACCAATTTCCGGCCATGGTCGGTAGCGGCAGTGAAAAACGGGAAATAAACCGGCGGCTGTGTGATGATGCCGTCGCCGGGCTGGGTAAAAGCTAAAACACCGATATTGGTTGCAGGTACAACTCCCGGTGTAAACACAATCCATTCTTTTTCAACCTTCCAGTTATGCCGGCGTTTAAGCCAACCTGTAATTGCTTCAAAAAAACTATCAGGACGCAGGCTGTATCCCAGCACTTCATGGCTGAGGCGATTTTTTATAGCGTCAATAATAAATTCCGGAGTGCGGAAGTCCATATCGGCCACCCAAAGGGGCACTAAATCCGGGGAACCAAAAAAAAGCTGTAACCCGTCGTATTTTATACTGTTGGTATTGTGGCGGCTAATTTCTTCGTCAAAGTTAAAGGTCATGTCAGAATAGTTTCGAGGCTTCAAAGGTACCTAAAAGCCCTGTTTATTTGCTCTTTCGTTCGAGCGGTTATTTGCATAACTTTGCGCCTGCGTGCCTGGTAAAATGTTTGCAGCATCATGAAACCCTCTCAATTAGCGCTGCTTTCGCAGAAGTATTATTTCGATGATACGCCTTTCATCAACCTGATGAAAAAGCGTATTTACCATGTGCTGCTTATTGCGAGCAATTATGATGCCTTTATCCTCGAAGGCGACGGCCGCATTGATGAACAGATTTTTAACGAGTACGTTTCGCTGAACCTTCGCTACCCGCCACAGTTTATGCAGGTTTCGTCGGAAGAAGAGGCTTTCGGTACCCTCATCGAGGAAAAAATCGATCTCGTCATCTGCATGCTGAACCTCGAAGAACTTGACACCTTCGACCTTGCCAGAAAAATCAAAAGCCGCTACCCTGCCATCCCCATTGTGGTGCTCACGCCCTTTTCGCGCGAAGTGTCGCTCAAAGTTTCGCATGAAGACCTCAGCGCCATCGATTATATCTTCAGCTGGCTGGGAAACAGCGATTTACTGCTCGCCATTATTAAACTTATCGAAGATAAAATGAACGCCGAGCACGACACCCGTGAGGTTGGCGTGCAGGTGGTTTTGCTGGTGGAGGACTCGGTAAGGTTTTATTCGAGCTATCTGCCCAATATATACAAGATCGTTTTCAACCAGTCTCGGTCATTCATGACCGAAGGGCTGAACGAGCACCAGCAGATGTTGCGCAACCGCGGTCGGCCAAAGATTCTGCTGGCCACCAACTACGATCAGGCCATCAGCCTTTACGAAAAACACAAGCACAGCCTGCTGGGGATTATCAGCGACATAAGTTACCGCCGCCGCGGCAAGGAAGACCCCGAAGCCGGCCTAAGGTTGCTGAAACATGTGCGCGCCGAGGATGAGTTCGTACCGTTTTTACTGCAATCGTCCGACGAAAAGTTCGCTTCGGTTGCACACGAAATGAATGTGGGCTTCATCAACAAAAACTCCAAAACGCTCTCCATCGAGTTGCGCCACTTCATGATGGAGTACTTTGCTTTCGGCGATTTTGTGTTTGTTGACCCTGAAACGAAGGAAGAGATCATGCGGGCATCGGACCTTAAGGCGTTGCAAAAGAGGATTTTCGAAGTGCCCGACGAATCGCTGCTATACCACATCTACCGGAATCATCTTTCTAAATGGCTGTTTGCCAGGGCTTTGTTTCCGCTGGCTGAATTTTTTAAGGATGTAAGGGCTGGCGATTTTACCGACCTCGACGAGATTCGGCGCTTCCTTTTCGAAGCCATTGCCGGCTATCGCCTCAATAAAGCGCGCGGAGTTATTGCCGAATTTAACCGCGACAGCTTCGACGAGTATGTTACATTTACACGTATCGGCGACGGCTCAATAGGCGGAAAAGCCCGCGGGCTGGCCTTTCTCGATACCATCATCAAACGCAACAGGCTCTTCGACAAGTTCCAGGGTGTGAACATCTCCATACCGCATACCGTGGTATTGTGTACCGATGTTTTTGATGAATTTATGGAAGATAACAATCTTTTCAAGATCGGCCTTTCCGACCTTCCTGACGAAGAAATACTCAACTATTTCATCAATGCGCGCCTGCCTTTCAGGTTGCACGACGACCTCGGCAAGTTCATCAGCGTAAGCAGCCGCCCTATCGCCGTGCGCTCATCAAGCCTGCTCGAAGACTCTCACTATCAGCCATTTGCAGGCATTTATTCCACCTACATGGTTCCGCGTGTCGCTGATGAACGAATGATGCTTGAACAACTGAGCAATGCTATCAAGAGTGTGTATGCCTCTGTGTTCTTCCATAACAGCAAGGCTTACATGGCTGCTACACGCAACCTGATTGACGAGGAAAAAATGGCCATTGTGCTGCAGCAGGTAGTAGGTTCACATTTCAACGATTATTTCTTCCCTACATTTTCGGGTGTGGCGCGTTCCATCAATTATTACCCCATTGCTCCCGAACGCAGTGAAGACGGCATTGCCAGCATTGCGATAGGCTTGGGTAAATACATTGTCGATGGCGGCACGTCGCTGCGCTTCTCGCCCAAGTACCCAAAAAAAATCCTTCAGCTATCAAATACCGAGATGGCGCTTCGCGAAACACAGAAACATTTTTATGCTCTTGACCTGACGCCCGACAGTTTCTGGCCATCGCTCGACGACGGCATGAACATGAAACACCTTAAAATTGAGGAAGCTTCCATCGATATGGCGTTCAGGGATATGGTTTCGACCTACGATTTCGAAAACCATATGCTCCGCGAAGGCACCCACTACGATGGGAAAAGAGTGGTTACTTTCGCCAATATATTGAACCACAACTCCTTTCCGCTTGCCGAAATTCTCCAGACATGTCTCGATATGGGCCACCGCGAACTGGGAAAACCCATCGAAATAGAGTTCGCTGTTGACCTGCACAGGCCCAAAGCCACACCTAAAGCTTTCACTTTATTGCAGATAAGGCCTATTGTGGAAAGCAAGGAATCGAACGATGTTAACATCAGTGAGGTTGAGCCCGGCGAAACGCTTATCTACTCAAATGCCGCACTGGGCAACGGTTTGATAACCGGCATCAACGACCTGGTGTATGTAAAACCCGACGTTTTCGATCCGGCTCACAGTCCCGAAATAGCCAATCGCATCGGGCAACTCAATGATAAGTTCCTTGCCGATGAGCGGAATTACATACTGGTAGGTCCCGGTCGCTGGGGCAGTACCGACCCGTGGCTCGGCATCCCGGTAAAATGGCCGCAGATATCTGCCGCAAGGCTTATTATCGAGTCAGGACTCGAAAATTACCGTATTGATCCCAGCCAGGGAACACATTTTTTCCAGAACCTGACATCTTTCAGGGTGGGATATTTCACGATTAATCCTTTTATGAATGACGGCTTCATGGACATAAGCCTGCTGGACTCGATGCCTGCCGTTTTTGAAGACGACATCGTAAGACATGTGCAATTTGATAAGCCCCTGGTGATAAAAATTGACGGGCGACACAATAAAGGTGTAGTGCTGAAACCGACCGACTCAACAGTTGAAGATACCCAGGAAATCCTCTGAAATTCTCTTTCGTCTGCCTTCATCTTTAATATC
>JAKLFM010000046.1 GCA_022711175.1 Bacteroidota bacterium
AATCGTGGTAATATTACAAAGAATGCGCCGGAAATGCAAATTTATTTTTGCACCGGATACCCCTCGCTGGCGGATTTATAACTTAGTGAAGCGATCCTGCGAAAGGTAAATCTTCGCCAACTGGTGTATTAAATCTGAGCTGCAGAGTTGAACTGAACTAGTTTCTCCCAATCGATATTACCATTATCGTCACAAAACTGATTCGAGAATTCCTTTGTGAATTTGTTAATCATCTGGGCGTACGATTTTTCAAATTCTTCATTCCTGACTTTAGCATTATGCCCTAAAGGCTCAATAATATTGGTGTACAAATTGTTGTCACCGGAAATGAATTCCCAGAACCTTTGGCCGCAATATTTGAAATAGTCACCTTTATCAGGTTTATTATCTCTTCCATAGCAGCAACCATTTACTGCTACAATATTGAGTTTCGAGTTACTTGTTCTAAGAGTGATCTTTGCGCTCTTGAAGTCGGCTATCATCTTTTTAATCTGGGAACTGTTCCCCCAATTTGGCCCGGATTTAATGCTTACAATATATCTGACTGCATCCAACTCAAATTCCAAATCAATTCCTTTAGTGCCGGATTTCATACCATCATATACTTTGCCATTGATAAATATTGCTAATCCTTCGAGCCAATCGCCAAAAATTCCTTCTTCACTGGAAGATATATGGGCATCAACAATGCCTTTAATTATTTCACCCAAAGTGAGAACATTTTTTGCCTTGTACAGGTAAGGATTCTTGCGTTTAAGTACATCCGAAAGTTTAAGAGAATCTAAGCTCTGAATACGTTTTTGATGAAAAATGCCAATGTTTTGTTCAACGTACTGAATTACGTCCCGGACGTTTAGTTTTTCCATATTTTTCCTTTGGTTCTAAAAGATATAATTCGACAGGCTGAAGTTGATTCTTTACCATGTTGTAATACTCAGCAACATTATCAATGCCAATAGAATTCCTTCTCATTCTGTTTGCGACAAACAGGGTAGTTCCTGAGCCCATGAAGGGATCCAATACAGTATCATTCTCTTTGGTAAAAAGCTTAATGAACCATTCCGGCAGTTCTTCGGGGAATGCTGCACTATGATTTTTGTTATTACATTCAGTTGCCAGATGTAAAACGTTAGTAGGATAGGCCATCTCTCTCTCCACCCAGTTTGAAATATTTTTACCGAAACCGCTTCCAACTTTTGAGTTATCCCGAATCTTATCGGTATCTGATAATTTCTTCAACCGGGTTTTTGCCCAATCTCCCATCGGAACCATCACAGCTTCCTGGTACATATGGAACTTTCTCTCCTTATTAAACTGTAGTAACCTTTCCCACGAGTCACGGAAACGATTCGGCCATTTACCGGGATATGAATTCTTTTTGTGCCAGATAAACTCTTCAGTCCAGAGCCAGCCTTGCTTGCGCATCGCCAGAATTAATTCCATAACGTATGTGCTTCGCTCTCCCTCCACAACTTTCTCTTTGATATTAAGAATAAACGTACCTGTAGGCTTAAGTACTCTTAGTAATTGCTTTGAAATGGGAAGAAACCACTCTACATATTTGTCATGAGGTATTCCGCCATATGTTCCGAGCCTCTGATCAGCATATGGAGGCGAGGTAACAATAAGGTCAATAGTGTCATCAGGAATTAACTTTAGCTTTTCTTTACTATCGCCCAATAATATATCGGTCTTGATTTCCATCCGAAAAAATACTTGACACAAATTTATAAAAACCTTGTTGCATTCTTAAATCCGAATTTGACCGAATGCCGAAGAATATCAAATATTTGAAAAACGACCGTCCTAAATCTCTTAAAATAATTGAAACTCCATAAGAAAAAAGCGTTGCGGGATATCCCCGCAAAGGCGGGGCTGGCAGTGCAACACGGCTTCATGTTGGGCTATCGCCGCACGAGCCTTAGTTATTACCTGCTGTGTTTTTCTCATTTGTGTATTCGTCAAGAGTTTTTTCAAGTTGTTTTAATGTTGTCAGAAAAGCACTAAAGTCAAACTTACCATTACTGTCAGACTGAAAGGCATTTTGAACAATAGCAAGAGTTGAAGTTCCACCTGCTCGGTATCTGTCTGGCTTAGTTATAGACAGACCGTTTTTTTCTGCTTTTAATTTAATTTCGTTAAGAACACGATATAATGTGTTTGTATTTTGTTCCCAATCAGCAATCTTGATTACTAGTTTAATGCCGTATTCAAAAGCGTTTTCAATTTGTATGTAAATTTCTCCTATTTCGTCTGTTCCTGTCCAGTGATACCAAAAACCAAGAAAACCGCCCATTTGATTTGCTACATAACGCCAATCTGACCACTCAGTTATATTCTCTTGAAGTTTTGTATAGAATCCTTCACTTGCTCGCCAAATAGAAGTTATGTTTTCTAATTTGTCGTAAAGATTTGTTTGATTTTCAATTTCAGTTAAATAGTCTTTGAAGTCATTAAAGATTTCGTTTGATACAGGTCGTTGGTTTAAAACTTGTAAAACTGATTTTCTGTCAATAACGGAATAACCTTTTTCCTTTATTTTATTTAGCGTTGATAAACTTTCGTTTCCTGTTTTCAAGTATACAAAAACAAGTTTGTGTGATTTGTCTTTGTAGTGGTTTGTTGCATACTCTTTGTAGCGTATAAGCTGTTCTGAATGTTCACCTGTGTTTGTTTTATCTTCAATGCCAATAAAATATTCGTCATTGACTTCTACCCAAATATCAATGTTATTCCATTGTCGCCCTGCTTCAACCTTATTGATTTGATAATCGTCTGTCTGTCCAAGCAATAACTTTACAAAATCCTTTGCGGTTTCATTTAGTGCTTTGTCGTGTTTATTGTGTCCGCTGTCAGCCCACTGTAAAAGCCAAGTGAAAAAGCCGTCTTGCGACAGCTCTTTTGTAGCAAGTTTGAAAATGTTAGGCTTATTCATTAGTTAATCTTTTTTACGTCAAGATAAACGCTTGAATTTCCACCATTTTTCTTTAAGTCAAGCCCATACTTACGCATAAAAGCGTCTTGAACTTCGTGCCCACCATTTGTAGTAAGTGGATTAGAGTAATTTGAAGAAACTTCAACACTCATACCTTTTTCAAGTTTTATTCCATTGGAATACTTGTTTTGTTTGACTGTGATTAAAAAAAGTGCCATAATTTTTTGTTTTTTATTTTGGCCTACTCTGGTCGGTTTTCGGCATCCCCGTTTGTCCGCTAAAATAGAATGTCAGTCCCTCAAAACGTGTCTTTGTCTTTTGAGTCGTCTTTCTAACATAGCAGGCAACTGGTGAATTTGCCCAACTCACCATGATTATCCCACAATATTTGTATGGATACACTCAACTTATATCATAATTGCTTTCGGGAGTTTACCCGTTCATTAAACTGCCAATACTCCAAATACAATAATTTCAATACTTTATCAGCCGTTTAAATCGTGGTAATATTACAAAGAATGCGCTGGAAATGCAAATTTATTTTTGCGCCGGTGTTTAAAACTTCAGTTATTGCCTTACATTTGCATACCGACCGTCGGTTTGTTTGTAATACATTACCAAAATGACCGTAAAACTACCCAGAGAAGAACGTATTCAGCACATTGTGGAAGCCGCCGTGTCCGAGTTCCTCGAGAAAGGCTACGACGGCGCATCCATGGAAGCCATTGCCAAACGCGCAGGCATCAGCAAAGGCGGGCTGTACCACCATTTCCGCAATAAGGACGAAGTGCTGGTATTTGCCAACCAGGTGTTTATGGAACCGGTGGAGGAACTGATGCGTCAACTCTCGGCCAGTGCTACCGTAGCCGGTGGGCTGGAACTGTACATACTGCACTACATCAACCACTGGGTCACGCACCGCAAAGAGCTGGAGTTTTACTTCCTGGTGATGGACAAGGCCTTCCGCGATCCCAACCTGCTGGCGGCCTTCGGCGATTATGCCGGGCAGATGCTGGAGTTCCTGCAGGGTGTGTACCAGGCGGGAATCGATGCCGGTGAATTTGCAAACATCGATGCCCGCAAAATGGCCATCACGTTTTTATCGGCTGTTGACGGCTCGCTGGCGTATATCATGCTCAACGAGGCGTTTGAGCCGGTAGCGGTGATTGAGGCGCTGCAGGAAATCCTTGTAACCAAGTACAAGAATTGAACTTAATTGCGAACAAGAGGAATTGCATGTTTAGTATAAATCATTGTAAGTGATTGAAATTAAGTTTTTTATTTACTTTCTTTTATCTTGACACAAAAGAAAGTAACAAAGAAAATCCCGATATTTATCGGGACAAGACTTTATGAAAACTGCTTGTTTTCTACGGATCGTCTCTGCCACGCGACACAAGCCGCGCCATCACACCGTCCCGCGCATGCTTCTGTATCGCTTGCGCGAGGCCTTCGCAACGAGCCTTCCCTTGAAAACCATCGAAGTTTTCATAATGTCGGTCCTCGCAACGACAATAGTTATAAAACAGGGAAAGTGCCAACATCTAACAGCCAGCAGCTAAAAGCCCTGAACAGAATGAATAATGAATGAAGAACCAGCTTTTTTGAAGAATTACATGAAAAGCCAATACGATAACCTTTTAATGATTTATTACTCCGGCACGGGGAACTCGAAACGTGTGAGTGAGTGGATTGTGGAGACAGCCGCTGAGGCAGGAGTGAGGACATGCATCACCTCGTTCCGGGATTTTAGTCCTGAGATGGTGGCCGGATTTACAGGTAAAACGCTCATTGGCTTTTTCTCGGCCACACATGGCTTCAACATGCCGCATTCCATGCTCAGGTTCCTGTTCCGATTCAAAGAACTCAGGGGATCGGACGTCTTTATCGGCAATACGCGTGCGGGAATGAAATTGTCGAAACTTTTCATGCCGGGGCTGAGTGGACTCGCCATGTATTTCCCTGCGCTCATCATGCTGTTCAAAGGGTACAAAGTACGCTCCATGTACCCGGTGGACCTGCCCTCGAACTGGATCAGCCTGCACCCGGGGCTTAAACCAAAGGTGATTGATTCGATGTTCGGCCATTACCACACGCTCACACAGCGCTTTGCCGAGAAAGTGCTGTCGGGCAAACGGGTATTTCTCAAATCGTTCGTGTTGCTGCCGCTCGACCTGCTGGTAGCTCCCATCGCCGTTGGCTATTACCTGGTCGGCAGGTTTATCATCGCCAAGACCTTTATCACCAACGAAAACTGCGATAACTGCGGGCTCTGTATAAAGCAATGCCCAACGCAGTCCATCGTGCTTTCTGGCAACCGCCCGTACTGGAAACTTACCTGCGAGAGCTGCATGAAATGCATGAACTACTGCCCGAAACGCGCCATCGAAACGGCACATTCCTTCTTTTTTATCCTCCTCATCGCCCTCATCCTTTTTGTGAACCCGTTTCTTTCGGAGAAAGTAATGCTGTTTGTCACCAAATACATGCGGGGATCAGGGTTTGCGTATGAACTGCTCTATTTTATCGTACAGTGGCTGGTCGCCATCCCCATTTACGTTGCCGGTTACAAACTCATGCATTACCTGGCGAAGTACCCCTTCGTCAACCGGTTAATAAAATACACTTCGTTCACTTACTGGAAGTTCTGGCGAAGGTACAAGGCGCCGAAGGAATTGAAAATTGGTAATTGATCCCGATAGCTATCGGGATTGACAATGGTTGCGGGTTGCTCCCTTCAGGGATACAGGGGCGCGATGGCTAATGGATCCCGATAGCTATCGGGATTGAAAACCGAAGCGATAGCGAAGGTCCCGCTAACCGGGATTGAAAATTAAGAATGAAGTGACTGTTTGATCATTTATGAAGTAAAACTTTGGTTCAGGAGCCTCGTAATACTGTCACATTGAGCGCAGTCGAAATGCGCTCGTTCAACCCAATAAGGAGCTGATTGAGCAGTTTTGGTTGGTTTCGACTACGCTCAACCTGACTGAAGAGTGAGACAGAGACATATAAGAAACACATCAAATTAATTATTTGGCAGTCTATAAGAATTGAAAATTAACAGTGTCTGCGGGCTGCTCCCTTCAGGGATACAGGGGCGCGATGGAGAATGGATCCCGATAGCTATCGGTTTCAGTTTTCATTCTGAACAATTCTCACAGTTATATCGTTATTTTGCTAATTACCAATATTTTATTTACTTGCAGCAAAATCCGGCTGATGATAAAAGCGTCACTTCAAATCCTTTTGACCATCGTGCTGTTCCTTTCTTCGGGATTTGAACGCCTTACAGCCCAGGAGTTCAACCGGGAAGTAAACTTTGCGAAGCACAGCTGTCTGCTGGGCTACGGAATTAAAAAGTCAGGCCATCCGGAGGTTTTCCAGGGAAACCGTAAAAAGAAGAGCTACTTCGAAGGCTGGTATTTCAAAATGGTTTCGGCCGATGGTTCCTCCATCCTGAGCGTGATCCCGGGTATCGCTCTTTCGGAAGACGGCAGCGAGAAACATGCTTTCATACAGGTAATTGACGGTAAAACAGCCACTACCGAATACTTCACTTTCCCGATAGGAGAATTTGCATTCTCGCGCAGCGATTTTGCCATAAGGATTGGCTCCAACTTCTTTTCAGCCGATAAGCTGGTCCTTGACCTGCACACCGACAGCACTTCCATTGAGGGTGAAATCATGATGAAAGATGCCGTGAAACTGCCATCGCGCCGGTTGTTGAACGCGGGCATAATGGGATGGTACCGTTTTGTGCCATTCATGCAATGCTATCATGGTGTGGTGAGCCTTTCGCACCATCTCGAAGGCGTGCTGGTAAAGGATGGCGTGAAGCACAACTTTGGCGATGGCAGGGGCTATATCGAAAAGGACTGGGGTAGTTCTATGCCTTCGGCGTGGATTTGGATGCAGTCCAATAACTTCGGCAATCAGGAGGTGTCGTTCATGCTTTCGGTGGCAAACATTCCATGGATGGGGAAATCGTTCACTGGTTTCCTCGGGTTTTGCTATTTCAACGGAACGATACACCGTTTTGCAACCTATACCCGTGCCCGCCTCGAAATAAGAAACCAGGGGCTGGACACACTGCAGATAGTGATCCGCGACCGCAAACTGGTTTATGAGATCCGAGCAATCCGCCACAATTCGGGGCTGCTGAAAGCTCCGGTAAAGGGTGCGATGGACAGGCGCATCCCTGAGAGCATCGACGCCCGGCTTCACCTGGACATTTGGGATTTACGCGGTAATCTCATCTTCAGCGACTCCACATCCATTGCGGGCCTCGAAATCGTCGGCGATCAGCAATTGCTGATGAGTAAGATTGGGCGGTAAGCTTAAGGTGTGTAATCGTTCAGACGACAGGGAGATATTCATGTGTTTCCCGACAGGCAGGTGACCCTGATCATGCGGTTTTGCAGTACTCCAGGTTTACCACGCCGGTATCGAAAGCTGTTGAAGATACCAGCTCAAAATGTGTTTCAGCCGGCTGATGCGCAAACAGCCTGATACCTTTACCGAGAATGATTGGCACAACACTGATAATCATTTCATCAATGGCATGCTCATTCAGGAATGCGGTTATGATTTCGCCGCCGCCTACCAGCCATATATTTTTGCTGCTCCCGAGTCTTAGCTGTTGAATTGTCTCGCTATTGATGGCCCGTATAATTCCGGTGGAAGGGGTACTGGTTTCGAAGCGGCTGTTCGTGGTAGCGACATAGGTCATGCAATCAGCATATGGCCATGGTACCCCGAAGCCGAGAACCTCCTGATAGGTCTTTCGTCCCATTACAATGGTATCAATACTTTGAATGAATTCGTTATAGCCGTGGTCGGTCTGGCCGGGATTGGGCATGCCGGTGAGCCAGTCGAGCGAACCGTCCTCACGGGCTATAAACCCATCGAGTGTTGTGGCAATAAACAGTTTGATTTTTGGCATTATTCAATACAATTGTTACATCACGCAGAACGGCGATGCACTATCAGGTGACGATTCAAAGGAATAACCGATAATCGACTGCAAAAGTTCAATGATGAAGGTTGCATAGGTGATGCCGCCGGTGAATCTGCACCACGCGCTGATTTCATCTGTCCGGGAAACTCTGAATCATCCTTCGCCCCACAAGCAAAGGTTTTCCACATACTCTTTTGATCCGTCTCTCGACCAGCCGTCGAGCTGCGAAATCTCCTTCAACTGCTGTCCGCGCATGCGGCTCACGTTCACGTAGGAGCAGTTGAGTTCGGGAATGGCGGTCATATCGCCCCACAATTTTTCGAACTGTGTAACCGGGAACACGTCTTCCTGCGCCTTTCCCCAGCGTTTTTTCACATCCTTGATAATCACATAGGTGGGGATGCGCGATGCCATCCTGAAAACCTGTGTTTCCACCTTTTGCCGGTCGCTGAGGTCGTTGCGGGTAAGCCCGAAAACTCCGAGCAGCTTGTCGATGTTGATCCAGAAAGTGTTGGTGCTGTAATAACTCAGGTTGAACTCTGTTTTTTCGTCAGGCAGGGCGAGGCCTTCCACGAGTCGCAACTGCCCGTTCACTTTTGCCAGTCCGCCACCGCGGTCGTCGAGCCGGCGGGTGATCACCTCGGCTGTCATGCCGCTCTGCTGACGGATGTGATAGCCGAGCAGGGCAGGGTTGAGGTCAGCACCGAGTGTGTCGATATTGTGAACCATCAGGTGCCTGAGGCCGGGATTCTCCTGAATAAGCTTCAGTAATGTGCCGTTGAGGAAGAGGTTTGGCACCTCGTACCAGTGCCCCACCGGGTGTATGCATTGCGAAGGCAGGTTATCGCGGTAATCTTCGGCTTCGCCCGTTGATTTTGCCCAGTTGATAAGCGCGGCGTGAAGGCTTTGCATCACCTTCTGCGACTGCTCGTCGAGTTGCTGCTGCGGCATTTCCTCCCACAGGAACCTGAGGTCGCGTTCGGTGGGGGTGAGGCGCAGGCCTGTCACCTTGCCATGAGAAAGATAAATGCTGAAGCCGTTGTGATTGTTCTGGTACTCCTGAAGGAACGATTCGATCGGTTCATGTGTAAGGTAGCTGCTGGTGAACACATGCTGCAGTTTTGTACTATATTCAGCATTGGCTTTGCGTGTTTTTGCCAGGTGTATTTCGATGAAGTTGCGGTGCCTGCCCGAAAGCTTAGCAAAGGGGTTGAGCGACTTTACCACGCCTGCGCCTTTGGTCCAGCGGCTGCCAACGCCTCCTGCCAGTGTCACAATGGCCACTTCGCCGTTGCGTAATGCCTGTTTCCCTGTTTCGATGAGTTTTTCATCGTTCAAAGCCGACTGGTCGGCAAGTTCTCCGGGCCTGGGATCTTCGACGGTGGTATTTGCCGGCAAGCGGTTTTTCGATAAGCTGATTCTTCCCGATTTGAGGTCGCCCCTGATGAGTTCGTGCTGCTCAGGATTGAAGCCAAGCTCGGCAAGAAGTGCATCCAGCGGTTTCTTCTTTGTGTCTTCCTCCTGTCCCTGCGGTATCATGCGGTCGAAAAGGTTGTTGATGAAACCCGAATATAGTTTTCCGGATTTGTAGGAACGGCTGAGCACAGCCAGCTCATTCCGCTGGCAAAGTGAGAGTTCCTGAAGTTCCTTTTTAAGCAGTTTGGGTAAAAGCAAGGTGTAGTATTCTTCGGGCATCAGGGCATTTTTGCCGGTGTGAATCTCGCCTGTTGTCCCGTTTTCGTTGATGCTGAAATCGTACACCACGGGTTCCATGGCGAAGGGAATGGCGTGTTCGAATTTCTTTTTCGTTTCCGTCATCACCTCCAGCAACCTGTCCTGTGCTGCCGGTTTGTATTGAGGATCGAAGATAAAGCCCATGCCGCCGCCCGACATCCCGCCCATCATCCAGAATCCCCAGAAATGGTGGCCGAATTCTTCGCGAATCTTATTGATGATGGTTTCGGTGTACAGGTTGGTCGCCCAAGGTATGATTTTCTGGATAGGCCCTTCGAAGTTTTTGTGTGTAAACGATGCTATTGCTTCAATATCGCCGTCTTTGAGTTTCTGAACAACTTCCTCAAAGTAGGCAATAGCATCCTGTCGGGCAGCCCATTCCACACCGGAACGCAGCAGGTATTTTTCGGTGACCATTTCAAGAATAGGCCCCACGTCCTGCGCCATGCCGCCATGAACAATTACTAAGCTGTCCTGCAATTTCTTGCGTGTTACGGCGCTCACTTCGCCAAGGTCTAGGATGGTATGCTGTGGCAGTAACCGCCCTTTGCTGATGCCGTATTCCGGGTCATCGGGATTTGCCTGTACGCCTTTGATGAGTTTTATTCCAGGCCAAACGCCGCCCGAATCCTGCCATCCGCCGCCTGAACCGCCCAGCCATTCGCCGAGGATGGCTTTTGCTGCTACCAACCGTCTTTCATCTTCCCTGAGTATGCCCGAAATGTTTTCGGTTTGGCCTGTAGCCCTCATGCACAGGGCGATAAGCGAAGCCAGCAGGTTGGTCGAAACGGCCAGGCGAGAGCCTTTGGGGATATTATTTACCTTGCTCACAATTTCAATGCCCCTGCCTTTGCCTGCCATTTTTTCGAGCAGGTGGCTGAGTGGTAAACCCGCACCTTCCATCCCGGGAGGTACAATGCCTGAAGCGATGACGGCAGCTTTTAACAACCCAAGGTAGTCTTTGGCGAAGTCGAAAATCTCCGGCAGGCTGCCGATGTCGGTAGAAGAGGCAAGGTCAATGCTGGTGAGCCTGATCACCGGTTCATCAATCATGCGAAACCATGTTTCGATGGGCGGCCCGGGTTTGCTGCCGGCATCAGTATTCCTGATGCACAGGTCGATAGAGATGTTGAGGACCCTTGCACCTTCGGGGTAGTCCATGCCAAGGAAAAAAATGTCGCTCCAGCCGCTGTGGCTGATGTCCATGCGAACAGGTGTGGCCTCGTGCAGGCAGGGGTAGAGGCCTGTCTCAGCGTCCTTTTTCAGCATTTCGTTGCGTATCATCAGCGGCTGGTCAAAAGGATGGCCGATCCTGAACATCCATTTATTGCCGGCAGTAGAGCGAACACTCATCTTCACCTGGTCGGCGAGGGTCTGGAATGCAAGTTGATGATAGGCATCTGCCAGTCCACTTGAAATGCCTTCGTTGGCGCCATGTGATTCCTGAATTTTGAGAAACATGCTGATGGCTTCTTCAAAACGGCGTTTAAGAAGGTGCTCATACGCTTCGAAAGGGATGAGCGCCTCCGTGTTAACGCCTTGCCGCAGAGGAATATAGAACCTGTGAATTGCATACAGGAAAAACAGCGCCCTAACCCGGTTGTAAAGGTTTTGTTCTTCCTTGCGGTATTGCTCCAGCGACCTGGTTTCGGCAAGGAGTGCAGCAAGTGTTGCATCACGGCAAAAATCGTCGAGCGACCTGTTTTTGATTGCCGGATCGGCAGCTCCGATGATTTCAGTTAATATACCCATGTTTACCTCCCTGCCGCATTCATGCTTTTCATGGTGAAAAATTCCAGCAACTCCGACATTACCTGGTCACGATCGTTGCCGGTAAGTGCCAGTGCGAGCTGGGCTTTCAGCAAACCATAGCGTGAACCTATATCAAACCGCAGGTCATTTTTCTCCAGGGCAAGGTACTGTTCCCTTGCAGCAAGTTCGTTGAGGGCTTCGCTGAGACCAATCCTGTTACCGCTAAGGTTACTGATCTTGTTGCCAAGAATTTCCATTACAACAGGCGAAAGAACATGCATACCGAAAAAGCAGAGATAATGCCCGGCCCGCAAGCCCGGTATGATCAGCTTTTGCTCGGCCAGGGTGGGCGTAGGTTTCTCTATGACTTTATCAATCTGATAGATGTCGGTTGTGGGATGAACGCGCTTGCCACCAATTGTACCATAATTGGGAATGACATTTTCGCGGGTAGGTGTCACCGCTGAGACTGAACAGTTTTGCTGCCTGGCAACATCAGTGAGGTGCTTTGCACACGGCACCCCCGAACGGTTAACATAAAGGTGATCGCCGACAAGGTGCAGGAAATAGTCGTTGGCCACGAAAGAAGCACCACACCAAACAGCATAACCATAGCCCAGCGGTTTGTCCTGTTCGATGAAGTGAATTTGCCGGTTGCCCTGGGTTATACGCTTATATACCGCCATATCGCCGGGATGAATGATAATGGCAATCTCATCGATGCCTGCCTGCAACGCTTCTTCGATGAGTATTTCGAGGACGGTTTTGCGGTTGCCATCACGGTCCACAAGGGTTTGAATGGCTAATTGCCGCTGGTCAGGGCCGGCAGCAGTGATCAGGGCTTTTTTAATCTGCATGAGGGAAAGGTAGTTTTAAGTTTTTAACCGTGAACAGGCACGGGCAATTACAAATGTATGAAAAGCTTATTTATTGCGAAAATTAGCAGCTAATCAGCGACGATCATTCACGAGGCGACCTTTAACAGTAAATAACTCTTCGGCACATCCCTGTGTGATCAAGCCTTCGTATATATTGGAATCACAATGCTGTAACTGGTTTTGAGCAGATATGGTGAGGGTTGCGTCAGGATTCCAGATCACAATATCAGCATCATATCCTTGGGCAATTCTGCCTTTGGTTTGGCTCCAGCCAAAAATCCCGGCAGCATTTGCAGATGTGAGGCTTACAAACTGGTTCAGGCTGATTTTGCCTGTGAGGACACCGTATGTAAAGAGCAGTCTTAAACGGTATTCGACGCCACCGGCGCCGTTGGGTATTTTCGTGAAGTCGTTGATGCCCAGATCTTTTTGCCCGTGGAGGTTAAACGGGCAATGGTCGGTCGAAACCACCTCAAAAGCTCCTTTGGCCAGTTCGTTCCATAACTGGCACCGGTCTTTTTCAGGTCGTAGCGGAGGAGAGATCACATAGGGCAGTACTTTTTCATTTGGCAGCGATGGGTCATAGACGCTGTTGTTGAGGATAAGATACTGTATGCAGGTCTCGCCATACACTTTCAGCCCCTTTTGTTTTGCCTCGCGGATGGCCCTGGCTCCTTCGCCTGTGGAAACATGTACGATGTAAACAGGGCAGCCTGTTAGTTCCGAAAGGCTTATCACTGTTTTAATGGCGCTTATTTCGGCTTCCCGTGGTCTTGAAAGCGCATGAAAAGAGGCGTTTGTTTTGCCTTCGCTGATAAACTGCTGCTGCATTCTGTTTATCATTTCGCCTTCCTCACAATGCACAAGCACCACGCCACCTTCGGAACCAACCACATGCATGAGTTGTTCCAGTTCACCGTAATTAATGCCAATGGTATCGCTGTATGCAAGGTATGCTTTGACTGACCTGATGCCTTCGTGGCGGATACAATGACGGACTTCTTCGGCCACCTGCGGGTTCCATTCGCTGACGCCGAGGTGAAGCTGCCAGTGGCAATGGCTAAGTTTGGCTTCAGCCCTGCGCAGTGCAAGCGCTTCAACCAGCGACTGTCCCCGCCGGGGCGTGACGAAGTCAATAATTGAGGTGGTGCCGCCCGCGAGTGCTGCCTCGCTGCCACTCACAAAGTCATCGGATGAATTGCCGGCAGGAGTGGGGAGTGCGAAATGAACATGCGGGTCGATGCCGCCGGGTAAGATGTACTTGCCGGAAGCATCAATAACCTCGTAATCAGGGAATTCTTCAGGTTCAAGTTTTCCGATGGATTCTATCTTTCCGCCCGAAACGGCAACATCAGCTTTCGCTGCGGAATCGGCGTTGATGATCGTTCCGTTGATGATTAGGTATTTATCAACTCTTCGCATAATCCGGGTTACTTAATTGGTCTGATGATCCTGTTCTGATACAATATCGTAACTTAGTGTTTCTCAGTGCCCTGAGTGTCTTAGTGGTCAATTTAACCTCTTATCTTCATCCAGAGCCTCTCCGCCTGTTTTCGCGATTCTTCAAGGATTTTTGGTTCGTCAACGGTTTGTATCTTTTTGTCCTGAACAATCACTTTCCCTTGCGAAATCACATGGCGCACATGCCTGCTTTCGATTCCGAAGAGGAAATGCCCAAGGAAATTGTTGCTTGTAAATGGCGTTGGAGGATCATAATCCAGCACCACCAGGTTATTTTCGCCGTCGCCTCTGAAATTGTTTTCTGACAGGTAGTTATGTACATTCCTGAAACGCCGGTAGGTTTCAGGGTAATCAATGTTGTCGAAGTTATGTCCGGCGAAAAATGCCGATTTTGCACTCTGCAACATATCGCTGTGCATGCCGTCGGTGCCAAGCATAATGCGGCTACCGAGCCCTGCGGAATTAAAGAATCCAACCCTGTTGTTCAGGTTGCTTTCCATATTTTGCACGACCCAGGCCGGCGATCCGGCGATGAGTTTCCGCTCGGATTCACTGAGATGGAGGCAATGGACAAGGATTGTTTTTGCAAAATCGAGTACCCCGGCGTCGGCAAACCTTTCGATCACTCTTTTACCGTATGTCAGTACGCAATGCTCCTGGTCCGAAAGGGCTTCGGCAACATGTATATGCAGCCCCGATTCAGCATGCTTGGCAAGTTGAACCGCCTGCCGGAGCGTTTCATCATTAACTGTGAAAGAGGCATGTAAGCCTACAAGTCCCTGGTGGTCATATAAATAACCAGCGGTTTCCTCAAGTCCCTTCATGGCAATTTCTTTGCCATCGCGGTCGCTGATTTCGTAACAAAGCAAGTGTCCTACTCCAACTTCATCGAATGCTTTGGCGATGATACTGAGGCTGCCTTCAACGGCAAACGGGGAAGCATGATGGTCGATCACAAAAGTGACCCCGTTTTTGGCACAGGCCATGGCAGTGACCAGCGCGCTGTAGTAGATAGTCTCACTATCAAGGGCTTTGTCGAGTGTCCACCAGATATATTGAAGAATTTCGTTAAAGTTTTCGGGATTCTTTTTTGGCGCACCCATGCCCCGTGCCAACGCTGAATAGACATGATGATGCCCGCAGGCAAATGATTTGGTGATGTATTGGCCGGTACAATCGATGGCGATGGCTCCTGGCAAAGAATCCCTGCCGGGGTTGAGTACAATTCGGCCGTTGATACCTTCTTCAACCAGGATATCGCACTGTTTGAATTCCAGTGTTTCCCGGTTGATGAAAGTGCCGTTTTTGAGAAGGAGCATGGAAAAGTTGTTTCAGGTTTAAAGTTTCATGTTTCTGGTTCAGCTAACCCGAATCAATAATAGTTGGTTTCTACTACGGGTTGCCAAAGATTCCTGTAGTTCTCATCTTTTAAGCCTTTGCAGACAGGTTCGAAAAAGCATTGTGTATGTTCCTTCAAATCAACTATTTCGAAGAATGTGCAAGGTTCTTTTTCGCAATGTCCGGCTCTGCAGAGCGGTTCAAGGTTGCAGCAACTCCGTCCCAGTGACCAGAAAAAATCGTTGAGTTTGGTTACGGGGTGTTCTGAAACATCGGCGATGAGCCTGAATGCGTTGATGCAGGTGTTCCGGATTTCAATGTCATCAGGAAGCTGAATTTTACCGACAAGTTTTGCATGTAGCTCTTTATCAGTGATTTCGACGCAACCCAGGCGCATCAGCACCCGCTGCATGTGGTAGTCCATGATCGGGACGAAATTGCAGCTGTCCTTAATTTTCACCAGTTTGGCTTCTTCGAGCAGTTTCAGCAGGAAGGTGATTTTTTTCTTCCTCGGATCGGCAAATGCAGCAAGGCCTGACAGTATTTCGTAGAATCCTTTTCCGCGATAGACAAGGTATCCGCCGGCGTTTTTAACCAGTTTTTGGATCGATGAATCAAACCTGTCGCTCAGAAACCTGTCCAGCTCGATGATCATGGCGCTGCGTTCATCCAGCCGGTCGAGGGTGGTATGGTCGGGATCATTGTCAGCCGAAAACAACGATGCCAGCAACATTTTGAATGATCTGAAATCTGATTTCTCAGCGAAACCGGGCATCAGCAGTTCATGCTGTTCATTGATGAGCCGGGTGAAAACATGTTCGATGTAATCCCAACCATGCAGATTAAGCGGCTGATGGTAAAGATGATAGGTTTGATGGCAGATGGCGACGGCGTAGAAATATCCCCTGAGCTGCGTTTCGATGGGTGCCTGAATTCTCAGGAACGGTCTTTCATAAAACCCTTTCCGGGGATGCAGGCTTTTGATCAGCAAACCGGTTTCTTGACATTTCTCCCTGTTTATCAGAACGTTTCCTTCCATTTGCTTATTTCTTTTCTCTTTTCATCGGTAGTTTATACCGTCTGACGCCATCGAAGGCACATAAAGCATTGGCTACGGCTGCAGCCGTAGGCACAAGTCCTATTTCACCGATGCCTTTTGCGCCATAAGGTCCTACAGGGTCAGGGACTTCAACGCCAATGACTTCAATTTCAGGTGTCTGGCTTGCTGTGAGAACACCACAATCACGGAGTTTTGCACTTAGCAGCCGGCTTTCGGCCATTGGCAGGTCTTCGGTAAGTGCATAACCCAGTCCCATGTGCACAGCGCCCTGAATCTGCCCTTCGAATAACACGGGATTCATGATCTTACCGGCGTCGTGGGCGGCGATTACTTTTTCAATATTGCCCTGTTCGTCGAGGATTACAAGCTGTGCCGCATAACCGTAAGAGTAATGCGTGATCACCTGTTCGGCGTTTGTGCCGGGTTTTGTGGTCCAGTCGCAGTGATAATTGCCGGTATAGGTTCTTCCTGCCAGCTGTGACAGCGATTTGTTTTTCAGATCGTTACGTATTGAAACGGCGGCGTTGATGATGGCATTGCCCAGAAGTGCCGTCGCCCGCGATGAGGTTGTCATTCCCGTTGGAATTTCAGCATCTGTATCTACCACAACATCAATTATTTGCGTATCTATTCCGGTTTCCTGGTGCAAGGTTTGTATTGCCATATTATGAACACCCTGGCCCATCTCTGTCCAGCCATGCTCGATAATCACTGTTCCGTTCTGCCTGATGCTGATCTTCACATCACTGAAATCAACCATACCGTTGCCAACTCCTGAGTTTTTAATGCCGCAGGCGATTCCGGCGTACCTGGCTTTGTAGAACTGTTCTTTCAGCGCCAACAAGCACGGGCGAATACCCACACCCGCACCGAGCACCTGTCCGGTGGCAGTCATTTTACCGGTGTCGAGGGCATTATCATAGCGGAATTTCCAGCGGTCGAATCCACCTTTTTTGCAGAATTCATCAATGCAGCTTTCGAGTGCAAAGGTCACCTGGTTCACCCCAAAACCGCGCATGGCGCCTGAGGGGATGTTGTTGGTGTAAACCGTGAGCGATTCAATATCGACCGAAGGAACATGATAACCTCCTGTGGCATGTCCGGCAACCCTTTCCATCACTTTCGCACCCACCGAAGCATAGGCGCCGGTATCACCAATCGCCCTGAGTTTTAGTCCGGTGAGTGTTCCATTATTATTGCAGGCAAGAGTGATATCCATCCACACCGGGTGACGCTTTGGATGCATCATGATGGACTCTTCGCGGGTGAGATGAAGCTTTACTGGCTTTTTGAGCAACCATGAATATAAGGAAACATGTCCCTGGACAGTGATATCCTCCCGTCCGCCAAAGCCACCGCCGCAGGGAACCAGTGTCACCCGCACTTTATCTTCGCCAATGCCAAGCAGAGATGCCACCTGTCGCTGGTCAACATATATTCCCTGTCCCTGGCTGAATAGATGTATGCCGTCGTTATCGGGTGTAGCGATTACCGTCTCAGTTTCAAGGAAAGCATGCTCAATGCGCTGCGTTTCATAAATTCCTGAAACAACAAAATCAGATTGACTGAATACCTTTTCAATCTGCTCTCCACGCCTTACAATACACTTTTCAAGCAAGTTAGGTTTCCCCGGGTGAACGGTTGGGGAGGATGGACCGAGTGCATAATGGATATCTGAAACGGGCTCAAGGACCTCATATTCCACCCTGATCATGGCAGCCGCTTTGCGGGCAGTGGCTTCATCAACAGCTACCACACCGGCCAGCACATCACCAATATACCGGGTGGTTTCTCCCAAGTCTATCATAAGAGGCCAGTCGCTGATAATCAGCCCGGTATAACGGTCACCCGGAATATCTTTTGCAGTGAAAATGCGAACAACACCTTCCACTCTTAAAGCTTCGGAAGTGTTAATTTCAAGGATCTTTGCACGTGGGTGATCGGAAAACCTCAAAGCGCCATAAAGCATGTTCTCGAAATGCATGTCGTTGACAAACAGTCGTTTGCCGATGGCTGTTTCGTAGGCCTTGTATTTTTGCATCGGCTCACCGATACCGCCTTGCTGAGGAATCTCAGCAACAGGTTTTCCTTCACGGAGCTTTCCCAGCGCTTCGCTGATAGCATCAATTATCTTTACATAACCTGTACACCGGCACATATGCTGGTTGATGGCTTTGGCAATTTCGGCGCGGGAAAGAACGGGCTTTTCGGCAAAAAGTACTTTCGTGCGCAGGATGAGTCCGGGAGTGCAAAAGCCGCATTGCACGGCTCCCTTGTTCACGAAAGTCTTAGCAATGACATAGCGGACATTATCCGGGATTCCTTCCATGGTGATGACCTGTGCCCCTTCGAGGAACTTCATCTTTTGCGTGCAGGCAAGACGGGCTTTTCCGTTGATTTCAACGGTACAGGCGCCACAGGCAGCTTGCCCCGAACAACCATCTTTTGCTGAAGTAATTCCTTCGGAAAGCCGCAGGTAATCAAGCAACGATGTTTCCTCATTACCTGAATATTCTTTTTGTTGGCCGTTCAGGAAAAAAGAAATCATTTGTGTTTTGAAGTAAAGATTCTGTTAAGTGATTCAATATCAGGAGACACCGGATCGGGCACCTGAATCCGGGACTGCACTGATTTTGAATCTTTCAATCCGCTGCCGGTAAGCAGTACCACGTTTTTCGAACCGGGTTCCAGTATGCCTGACGATTTATATTTGAGCATTCCCGCAAAGGCAGCAGCAGCGGCAGGTTCGGCAAACAGCCCGGTGGACTGCGACAATCTTACAGAAGCGTCGAGGATTTCGCCATCGCTTACCGTTACGGTTTCCCCGATATATTTCCAAATGTAGTCGGCAGCCATGTAGAAATTGGCAGGCACGTCCACCGATATCGAGTCAGCAATCGTTGAAGAAGGTGTTGACCTGAACTCATCGGTGTGCAGGTTATTGACGAGGTTCATGCTGCCTTCGGCCTGAACGGCGACGATGACGGGCATTTTTTCGATGATCCCCAATCGCAGCAAATCTTCAAAACCCTTGTAAACGCCCGACAGTATAACTCCGTCGCCGGTGGGTACAAAAATCCGGTCAGGAATGCGCTTACCCATTTGCCTGAAGATTTCAAAAGAGACCGTTTTCTTCCCTTCTATGGTGAGCGGGTTGAAGGCGGTGTTCCGGTTGTAGAAGCCGAATAATTCTGTTGCTTTAACGCTCATGCTGAAAGCATCGTCGTAAGTGCCTGCCACCGGAACGATTTTTGCTCCGTACATTACGATTTGTGTGAGTTTCGCCATCGGCGCTGCTGCTGGCACGAAGATCACTGATTTTTGTCCCTGAACTGCACACATACCGGCCAGCGACGATCCGGCATTTCCGGTGGAAGCCGCGATGATGGTTTCGATGCCATGTTCCTTTGCCCAGGCCGAAACAATGGCCGAAGCCCTGTCCTTGAAAGAAAACGTAGGATTCTGGGAATCGTCTTTCAGGAAAAGATCAAACCCCAGTTTCTCACTTGCCAGTTCCCGGTAATGATAAAGCGGAGTCTCGCCGACCTTCAGTTTAGGCAGGCTTGACAAACCCTGTAAGGGAAGCAAAGGAAGGAACTGATCTTTCTCCAGTTCTTTGAAAAGGTTTTTGTTCGAAGATATGCTGATTGCTTTGTAATCATAGATAGCCTTCAGAACGCCCTTCGGAGGCTTACCGGGCTGATTCCCTGAACTGCAGGCCGGGCACAGGTATAACGGTTTTCCGGCTTCGTATTCACCGCCGCAATTGATGCACCTGAAGTGATACTTGTCAGTCATTCAGTAAGTTATTGAATGAATAGCCCTATTTAAGCAAGCCTGTTTGATCGTTGAATTCGTTGATCAGTTCGTCCCAACGGGCCGGCTGACTGAAAATGACAGGCCAGAACCCGCGGTCGTCCCACAATTGCCGCAGGTCTTCAACATCTTTGCCCTGCTGTTCCACCCAGGTGAAATACTTCAGGTTGTGGATGGCTTTGCGGTCGTAATAGTTCAGCTCTTTCATGTAATCGGTTTTGGTTCCGATCATACATTTTTCATGGTCTCTGGCTGCCTGGATCGGTGTATAACTGCCACGTTCATCATTAAGTTCCTTAATGCGTGACAGGTACATTTCGGCCGAATCGGTTGCAATCGTTACAATGACATCGTCAGAGGTCATTTCGAAGTACTTTGCTGTTTTTATAGCCGAAAGAATGTTCCCGATGCCAGATATGCCGATCATCTCCAGTTTGCTGGCGAAATCCTTATCCATTCCATTTGCCGTAAGGTATTCAAGCCCCGGTTTCTCGTTGAAGAGCCGGAGCAGCCTCATGCAGTCTTCGTCGTCAATGGCCGTTACAACGTTGGTATTCTTCACGTTATGAATCCACGGCACATGCTTGTCGCCGATGCCTTCGATACGATGTCCGCCAAAACCGTTCATGAGCAGGGTAGGGCACTGCAATGCTTCGGAGGCAACAACCTGAATATGAGGATGTACCGTGCGGAGATAATCACCTGCAGCAATGGTTCCGGCTGATCCTGTAGCCGAGATATAAGCTGCCAGATTCGATTTTGAGTCAGATACAAGTCGGAAAACTTCTTCGATGGCATGTCCTGTAACTTCGTAATGCCAGCAGCTGTTGCCAAATTCCTCAAACTGGTTGAAGATGATGCAGTCTTCGCGGGTGCGGCGTATTTCCCAGCATTTGTCGTAAATCTCCTTCACATTCGATTCGCAGCCGGGCGTGGCAATCACTTCGGCACCAATTTCTTTGAGCCAGGTAAACCTTTCGCGGCTCATTTCTTCGGGAAGGATAGCCACCGCTGTGACATCCATCAGGTACGAATCGAATGCGCCGCCGCGGCAATAATTGCCTGTTGATGGCCACACAGCCTTGTGGTATGAGGGATCGAACTGTCCGGTGATGATACGCGGCGCCAGGCAACCATAGGCGGCGCCAACTTTATGTGCACCGGTTGGGAACCATTTTCCCAGCATCACAACAATACGGGCATCAACTCCGGTAAGCGCTTTGGGCAATTCAACGAAGTTCGGACTACCATATAAGCCGCCTTTCGATACGGGTTCATTTTTCCAGGTTATCCTGAAAAGATTCAACGGGTGCAGGTCCCAGAGGCCGATTTGCTTTAGCTGATCTTTTATTTTTCCGGGAATAAGCTCAGGATTTTGCATCTGGGCAAAGGTCGGGAGGATAATTCCTTTTTCACGGTAGCGGTCAACAGCCCGGCGGAGAATTTCCTTGTTAATTACATGCTCGGTGGTTAATATCATAATTTGGTTTTTTAATCTTTCAGCTCATTTGTTGATATCTCGCGGTTAAGTGTGATTGCTTAACAGATGAGCTATGAGTTTCACAAGCATTATTCTGTCATTGGGATCACTTTCTGCTAACATCAACGTTAATGCAACTAAGGTATTATTGTCAATTATCTTGATTCCAAGTCTGTTAAATAAGATCTGGTTCTTATTCAAGAAGTAAATGAACGTAGCTGCAGCTATACGCTTATTACCATCGACAAATGAGTGATTTTTTGTCAGAAAATATAGCAGATTTGCCGCTTTTTCTTCTGGAGTCCTGTAGAGTTCTCTCCCCTCATAAGTCTGGTAAATAGCAGCTACAGAGCTTTCTAGTGAACTGTCTTTTTCCCTTCCAAACAGGTTCCCTGAACTAAACTTTAATTTCATTTCCCTGACAAGCTGACGAACTTCGCTTACCTTAAGTATGTATGATTTTCTATCTTCAGGAGTGTAATCAAGGAGCTGGTGGTCGTATTTATCAAGCATATCCAGAGCGTAGTCATATTCAGCAATCACATTCAACAGACCAATTGCCTCATCTTTTCCAAGCTCTTTACCTTCAGTAATTCTTGCAATAAACCTGACGACCCTGGACAATTCCTTCTCAGTGTTTACCATGTTTACTGATTCCAACAACTTTTCTTTCAGAACTTTTGTAGCCCAAATGCGGAATTGTGTACCTCGTTTTGAGTTGACCCGATAACCAACAGAAATGATCATGTCCAGGTTATAGTAATCCACCATATAGGTCTTTCCGTCATTTGCTGTTGTTGCAATTTTTGCAACAACTGAATTCCTCTCAAGCTCCTTTGATATAAAAATATTTCTGATATGTCGTGAAATTGCTGACTTATCTCTTTCGAACAATATACTTATCTGGTTCAATGACAGCCATAAGGAATCATTATCGTAACGAATGATCAGCTTATGGTCAACATTTTCGACCTGATATATTACAATGTCTTCATTAAATTCCATCTCTCATCATTTCACGCCTGTAATTGTCTCGCCCCCTCCATGATCACCCGCATTTCAGCGGCAAAATTAAACCTGCACTCTTTAACGCAGGGAGTAAGGAATTCTGCGCTCAGCAGGCTGAAATCATCAGGATGCAGCGTGGCTTTCACCTGGTCGGTTTCGTAAATGTAAACATTATCCTGCAATGTAAGCGTTTTGATGCTCTCATTATGCTTGTAGATCATTACATCCCTGCCGGGCAGCCGGCTCAGCAGGTAGCCCTCGTGCTCCGAATTAAGCGTTTGCGGTGTCAGGCAGAGCCCTGGTTTTTGCCGGTGCGGGCTGCCGCTTGTCGGGCAGAAAGTGTCGCAGTTTCCGCATTCGTTGCAGATATCGCGGATATTCAACACCTGGTATGGCTGGCTTACAATGAAATCCTCATCGGGTTCGAAGGCAATATGCGCATCATCGCAAAGTACAGCTTTTTGAAGCTGGTAATGAACCGGGGTCAGCGTGTAACTGAAATTTGCCAGGTTGGGGCATACACTTACGCAAACATTGCAGATTTCATCACAATATAGGCATCGGGATGCTTCTTGCATAGCTTCGCCGGTGGTGAAGGTTGTCGTAACAAGATCAAAGTTCTTTCTGTCCGTCAGCGGCGATTCTGTTGGAACGATTCCCCGGGTTCTCGTTGCCTTCTTTTTCAGGAGATCCTCTAAGTTGTTGATATTATTGATCTTTAGCTTTTCGGAAATGACATTTAATCCTGAATCGGAGATGATTTCAGCAGCGGCTTTTCTGCCGTCGGCTATGGCATTGATGGCGGTTGATGCTCCGCGTAATGCGTCGCCGCCGATGTAAAGCCCTTCCACGGAAGTTTTGTAGCTCCCCGATGCCGTCCGGAGCATTTCTTTATCAACAAAATTAAAGTCAAGCTGCTGTCCAATAGCGGGAATGATGGTATCGCAGGGTATTTCGAATTCGGAACCAGGAACCTTAACAGGCGCTGGCCGCCCGTCAGAGCCTTTCATTGCCAGGATGTTCTTCGAGCATTGCAGGCCGGTGACTTTTCCCTCACAAGTAATAACAGCTTCGGGATTTGTAAGTTCCACAATCTCAATTCCTTCCTCCTTCACGGCTTTAATCTCACCCTTATCGGCAGGCATTTCTTCGATTGTCCGCCGATAAACTATCGTTACCTTTCCTTTTTCTCCCACCAGCCTGTAAGCGGTTCTGGCTGCATCCATGGCAGTGTTTCCGCCGCCGATGATCACAACATGATTGCCGACACCGGGATTTGTTCCTTTTTTTACTTTGAACAGGAAATCGAGAGGGTCGAGCACACCTGATGCATCAATGCCGGGAATTGCCAGTTTCGCTGACTGCTGAGCCCCTGCGGCAAGGAATACAACGTCGTGAGCAGATTTTATAGCGGCGAAATTGCTTTCATCAATTTTGAAATCATCGAAAAGCTTTACTCCTGAGGATAGGATTCTTTGAATATCCTTTTCTATTGCCCCACCGGTGAGCCTGAAAGCAGGAATGGCGGCTGAAACCATGCCTCCGGCAATACAAGACTGTTCGTAAATGTCAACATCAAACCCAGCCTGCCGCAGGAACCAGGCACACGACAAGCCGGCAGGACCGGCACCGATAATAGCGGCTTTCTTTCCGTTGGGTTGAGAAAGGTTTTTGTTCGTTTCCTGAGAGGCGTTTTCGGCAACAAACCGCTTGATTTCCCTAATCTGCAGCGCCTCGTCGTAATTGATACGGGTACACTTCAACTGGCAGAGATGGTCGCAAACCATGCCCGTCACCGATGGGAAAGGATTGGTACGGAAAATGGTTTCAAAGGCAGATTTTAAATCTCCTTCCGCCGTAAAATGCATGTAATCAGGTATTTCCTGGTTGGTAGGACAGGTGTCAACACAGGGGGCATGGATGCAGTCGAAGAAGCCGAGCGGCCTCGAAGTTTTGACTGACTGTTCGTTCAAAGTGTTTTTATGATAAGCCGGGTCAGCCGGCACACGCGATGCATACTGAGTTAAATTTCCGGTTGCTGCTTCTGTGACGGAGATTTCTTTCCTGCCCGAAGTTTTTAGGATGAAATCATCAATCGATGCGGCATTCAGCTCGGAGAACCTGCTCCTGAGGTTATCTAAGTATTGCCACAATCTGCCATAGCCTCCCGGCTTGAGCAGGTCGCTGCAGATTGTGACGGGTTTCAATCCGCAAGAAATGACGTCTGCTATATTGAAGCAATCCACACCTGCCGAAAACGAGATATCAAGCTTACCATCAAAATCGTGTTGAAGTTTGTTGGCGACGGCAATACTGATCGGGTGCAGAGCTCGTCCGCTCATATAATTCATTGGCTCTTTATCGCTGAAGACCTTCCTGGTGTTCAGGCTTTCGAGTGTGTTGGTAAGCTTGACGCTGAATGTAAGGTTTTGTTTTTCAGAACTTTCGCGGAGATTGCTGATGATTTTGAGCGCCTGACCGTATTTTAAATCATGGTCAAAGGCAATATCAGGCACGATGGTTTCAAAACCCAGTTTTTGATTCAGTATTGAAGTCAACCCCTCTTTACCAAGCAGCGTAGGGTTGAGTTTGACGGTCGTATGCAGCTTTTTCTCGTTGATAAGGTACATCCCGATCTTCTCAATCTCATCGGGCGGGCAGCCATGCATGGTGCTTAACGTGATGTTATCGGAGATGCATGAAGGAATGTCAATCTGGTCAATACCGGGATATATTGCCATTACCGATGCCTTTGCCCGGGTCAGTTCCTGGCTGCAATCCGACATTTTTGAAAGGAACCATTGCACATTTTCCTTCATGATGCCTTCGAAGTTGTAACCGATGCTCATGTTGAAAATTGTACCTAACGGCCCGCTGAATTCCAGTTCTTTTCTGAGGATATGGATGATGATCCAAGCGTTGAGATATTCGGTAAACGATTGCTCGATCTTCAATTCCTGCGACCATTCGCAGTTGTAGCCTTCGTCCTGCATGTCGATGCATGGCTTGGAGACTTCAAGTTCGTCGAGTGTTTGTATGGTTTTGAGTTCAATGTAACGTGCGCCGCAAAGCCAGGCAGCAATTATGTTCTGCGACATTTGTGTATGAGGCCCGGCTGCAACCCCAACAGGCGTTTCGAGTAATTGTGCATACCGCGGTAATCGAAAAGGGTCCTCAGGATGTGGAATGAAAAAGAGGCTGCTGGAAATGCCGAGGAATTTGTTGTTGCTGATTTCAGAAAGAGTCAGCGCCAGCAATTTAGGCAGCGGAATGGGCGTGAGTTTATCGGACACGATGTTGAAATAGCGTTTAAATGATAGAGTGAACCAAAATTAGGACAATTAGCTCAGAAAAGTTAGATTTGTAAGGTTCTATCGCAGTTTTTGTGAATCGATAAAATTGCTGATTAATTTTGAATTGAAGTTTGAAAGTAAACCCTCATAACCAAGGTCGATTCTCGGTAGTTATCCCCGCAGCCGGCAATTCTGATAGAATGGGTCAGGACAAAGTATTGCTCAAACGAAAGGATGGCAGAACATTTGCCGGTTACTTAATAGATTCATATCTGCAAGCAGGTGCCGGACAGGTTGTTATCGTGGTGAATGATAAATCGCTGTATGAGTTTCCGGAAAATGATCGTGTGAAAATTGTTGTCAACCATTTTACTGAACGAGGAAGAAGTTACTCAATCTGCCTGGGAATGAATTCACTGGCACCGGACTTGCCATGCTTTATTCAAAATGTTGATAATCAGTTTATAAGTAAAGAAATAATTAGTGATTTGCTGAATGGTGTTGAAGATGATGTTTATTGTGTCCCGGTTTTCAATAGGAAAAGCGGGCATCCGGTTTTGATCGGATCAGAAATAGTGAAGCAATTTCGCAATGGTGAGGGAACCGCTGATTTTAAGCAAGTTCTCAGTTCATACAAGCGGATCGAAATTGCTGCCCGCGATGAACGTATATTATTGAATGTTAACACGCTGGAACAATACCAACGCTTCATCGGAATGGAATGATCATAAAAGATTGCTTCTATCGCAAGGCGATTGCAGAATTAAGCAAGCTTCTCAATTTCGTAGCCGGCCTTTTTCACGCCGCTAAGGACTTCGGCAGATATATCCTTGTCGCTTTCCACAACCAACGGACGGTCAGGGGTTGAGAGGTCAACATTCCAGTTTTCAATGCCTTCGATATTGTTCAAAGCGGGGGTGATAGCACTGATGCAACCGTTGCATTTCAGGTTTGTTTTGAATTTGAGCGTTTCCATATAGTTGATTATAAAATATTGTTGTTCAGATTTTTACTCGTTTAAGTCGGAGGCTGTTGGTGACAACCGTGAGCGAACTCATGGCCATGGCTGCTCCTGCAATCATCGGATTTAACAGGAAACCGTTAACCGGGTATAATAATCCCGCTGCCAGCGGAATGGCGATCACATTGTAGAAAAATGCCCAGAAAAGGTTTTGCCTGATGATGCGCACTACCCATTTCGACAGCTTAATGGCGCTTGAGGCCAGCGTAAGTTCGGGCTTCATGAGAATAATACCGGCGCTTTCAATGGCAATATCGGTCCCGCTTTCCATGGCAATCCCAAGGTCAGCCTGTGCCAGCGCATAGGCATCGTTTATCCCGTCACCAACCATGGCAACTTTGTTGCCCTCCGACTGTAACTTGCTCACAATGTTGCCTTTCCCATCAGGAAGGATGCTGTGATAAACACTTTTGATACCGGCCTGATCAGCAATATGCCTGGCAGGAGTTTCGCCGTCTCCGGTGACCAATATTGAATTGATCGACATTTCATTGAGCGCTTTAACAACCTGTTGCGATCCTTTTTTAATCTGGTCGGAAACCAGGATATGAGCCACCACCGTTTTATCCACAGCTACATAAACAACTGAGTTGATTTCAGGCTTACCCGGTTTTTCGTCGATAACAATCCCTTCAGAACGTAGAAACGATTCACTGCCTGTGATAAATGATTTGCCGGAAATTTCTGCTTTAATTCCTTTGCCGGGTGTTTCTTCGAATGATCCGATCAATGAGCGGTCTTCATTAGCAGTCTCAACGAGCTCAAGATTGCTGCATATCGC
>JAKLFM010000047.1:0-13716 GCA_022711175.1 Bacteroidota bacterium
ATCATTGATTCCATTCAGACTTTACAAACCAACATCATCGAATCAACGGCGGGAAGCATATCGCAAATCCGTGAAACTGCCGCCGAAATGCAGCGCTTTGCCAAAACCACAGGCGTACCTGTTTTCCTGGTCGGGCATATAACAAAAGACGGAAACCTGGCGGGGCCAAAAATACTGGAACACATGGTAGATACGGTACTACAGTTCGAGGGTGACCGTAATTACGGCTACCGCATTCTCCGTGCCGTGAAAAACCGTTTTGGCTCTGCCTCCGAGTTGGGCATTTTCGAAATGCGCGACACCGGCCTGCGCGAAGTTTCCAATCCTTCGGAAATCCTGCTTTCGCAACGTGACGAAGAAGTGAGCGGAGTAGCCATTGCGTCAACCATCGAAGGGCTTAGGCCCATTCTTATTGAAACACAAGCACTTGTGAGCACGGCAGCCTATGGAACCCCGCAACGCTCGGCAACAGGTTTCGACATCAGGAGACTGAATATGTTGCTGGCAGTTCTTGAAAAACGCAGCGGTTTCAGGCTCGGCGCCAAAGACGTTTTCCTGAATATTGCCGGCGGCATCCGAGTTGATGACCCCGCGATAGACCTGGCGGTGATTGCTGCGGTGCTTTCGTCAAACGGCGATATTCCCGTCGATTCCAAGACATGCTTTGCCGGTGAAGTGGGCCTTTCAGGCGAAATACGTCCGGTAAGCCGCATAGAACAGCGCATCGCCGAAGCTGAAAAGCTTGGTTATGAAACCATTGTGATTTCGAAATACAACTCCAAAACGTCGAAACCTGCCGGAAAGAATATCAAAGTGGTTACGGTTGGCAAGGTGGAGGAAGTCTTCAGGCTGCTCTTCAAATAACACTAATTAACCATTATCAATGAAAGAAAAATCATCTCATTCATTTAAAAGGATTTAATGATTGATTCTACCATGAATTTCAAAATAATTAATCCTGTTTACAACCTATCAATCACTTAAAATACCTTTAATACTGATATATCCCAAATCTGCAGGTTATTTTTCAAATTGTAACTTCTATGGCAAAAAAAGTCTTCGTTCTTATAGTAGCTGTTTCTATCTTAAGAATTATCTCTGGCTGCGGCGATTGTCCCGATGATCCGGTTTTCTTTGAATTCACTGATGTATCCATATCAAATCTCGACAATTCCGGCACCTGGAGTCAGGTTACTACCTCTGATACAATGTTTAGTGAGGCTGTAGCCTTCGATATAAGCATCACTGGTTATATTGGGCCCGACAGATATAAGTCAACTTTTCTGAGAAGCAGCGGCTTTTCATCATGCTATGCTTTCAGTAAATGTCCTGAAGTCCTAAAACCTGTGCATCCAATCACCGCATTGTCTGTTTATACACTATATCCGCTTGATAATGACATTCCTGAAAACAGTGATGTGAGCAACCTGTTTGTTGCTTCACAGTACTACGGAAAACTTTATCAGTCTCTTCCTTCCCTGATCACGGATCTAAAGAACAAAACATATTACGATGATTTTGGAGAATCGTTTAATATCTATCTCAAATCCAACATTTCAAACGATAAAGCCAGGTTTATCATTTCTGTCAGGTTAGATAATGATAGCATCATCAGTGATACCACAAACACTATCTATATCAAGCCTCGCAAATAGCTTACAATTATGAATAATAAGCTGTTACAATTCCTTATAGTGTCATTTATCCTCTTTCCGGCTATCATTATGGCACAGGATAATGAGCGGTTTAAAATCTCTTTTTGGTTCGGTGTTCGCGAAATAGCGAGGGACAGCATGCCTGACAACAACAATCTCGATTTTTTGAACTACCTGCTCGATACTAAAAGAAGAGATAATGAGCAGTACGCAGGTATCGGATTACAATACAAGCCCTTTCGGGATTGGGATTTTGAATTGAGGTTCACCTCACTTTCGGATTTAGATCCGCGGCAGTTCGAACTGAATGCAACCCGGCATATTTCGCCATACCTAAGAGCGAATGCAGGTTTTTTTACTTTCCCGGTTTATATTGAGGATTATTTTGCTTATCACTCTCATACTTCGCCGGGCTTTATTGGCGATATTAATTCGAACTTCAGGCAACGCATCATCCGTGAATGGGGAATAAAAACAGGTGTTGTTTTCGCACTTAATTACAAGCGGTTCAATAGCTTGCTGAAAGCCAATGCAGGAATGGCATCCTTTAGCCGGTTCGATGAAAGCGTAGCCCAGAAAAAGTACAATGCAAACCTTCGCAGAGAATTCAGGTATGCCTCCCACTTTTCGCCTGCTCTTTTTTTCAATCCCGAACTAGAAGCGGGATTTGATTGTTTTAAGCTTGGAAATACCATTTTCGGTGCTCAGCTTAAGACTAACCTGTTTATTACCAGACAGGCAATTGATTATACACGAACTGTATATTACTGGACTGAAGAAGCTCCTGAAGTACAAAGAATTAATAATCCCCGGCATTCATTCTTAAAATTTGATGCTGACCTGGGTGTTTATTGCAGATTCTGATACCAGTTTATCGTAAAAAATCTACCGCTTTGCTGAAAACCTCCCTGAAAGCCGCATCAACTCTTTCACTGTTTCCCTGTTCACCCACCGGGAATGGAACTTCATGTGAATAATCGAACGGAAAATCCATTACTTCGATACCGCTTTTAATGGCTTCAAATGTGCCGTAAGCCGGAATTACCTTATCATTTTTCAGCACAATAGCCGAGATTTGGCTCTTCAGTTTCTCGAAAACGCTGTCCCTGAACGACTTTAATTTCCCCGAAGCCAGCATAGCGGTGAATGCTATTCCAAGTCGGGTACTTTTCAGGTAATCGGCAAGTCCGGGATGTGGGTCGGCGTTGGTACCAAGGTCATGGATGTAATATTTGCGCAGGCTGTCGAAAGCATTTTTGTCCATAATAAGCTTCGAGGTACCGTCCATCTGGTCGAAAAAAGCGCCTCCGCAAAAGATAAAAAGCCTTGAATCGTTGAAATAGCCGCCGGGGTTCGATAGCATGATGATTTGCGCCAGGAAAGCGCCGATGGAGTATGCAAACAAATCAATATTGGTTCCTTTCTCAAACAGAGGATGATTGCCTGTTACAATTTGCCTGACGAGTTTTTCAAGATCCTCCGCGCTCTGCCGGCCTGAAGTGGCAAAACGTTGTGGATTATCGGTCAGCCGGTTACTGAGCGCCAGGTTGGCAAACGACGCCCCGGGAACATCGCCAACATAGCCTGTTCGTTGTGTAAGCATTGTGGACATCAATCTCGGGTTACTCCACGACTGCGGCGAGCGGTTCATGTGAAAGGCAATCGGAAACAAAATCACCGGGCTGCCAGTCTGCTCAGCCAGGCAGTAAGCCCAGGAGAGGTATTTCGTCCAGTTGCGCTCATTCAATCCGTGCAGCAGAATAATCGCCCTCGAATACCGGGCTTTCGTTCCCGGCAGGAACACGGGATAGGTAAACGACTGGTTTTCAAAAATCCTGTCATCGGGAAGTAGAAAAAGATCGTCGTAATTCCGGCTCCCGTCAAAGGCAGAAAGCATTTGGCCACCTGATTCTGATATAAAAGAAAATGTCCGGCAGGAAATGTCGCTGCCTGTGAACCTGATTTCGTCTGCTGAAAGGTCGAACTGATTTCTCAGGCTTTGATATGTTGAGGTATATTCCATTTTATGAGGCAATCGAAGCTGCAAAGTAACTTCAACGCGGGGAGCCTTGCCGGGAAAAGGGTTACAGCCGGATGCGATGGGACAAAACGACATATTCAGGGGTGAAATTTGGTAATGCGGGGTGAAATTCCAGGTTCAGAAATCCCTGATTTTTCAGAAAAACCACTTTATCGGTGGAAAGTCATAACTTTGAAATGAAATTCAGCACATGGAAATAGGCAACCCGATACCACGATACATCATCAACAAGAGGAACATTGTCACCCTCGTGATCTTCACGGCTGCTTTTGCATTGGTATTTATCAATGTTTACGCTCCTTTCGGAGTGGATTTTTGGTTTCACGTTACCAAATGGCAGTTGCTTTTTTATTCAAGCCTGGTGATACTCACCGGTGTGTTGGTGATTGTGCTGAGCCGGATTATCATGTATCATGTTGGCAAAAAGCGTAAGATCAGCTATGGATATTATTTTTTGTGGGTGCTGGCTGAAATTGTTTTTATGTCGCTGTTTTATGCACTATATGTGAAATTCATACTTCACGACACACGTTATTTACCCGATCTGTGGAAAGTTTCGATACAAAACACAGCCCTGGTGCTTCTGCTGCCCTATTCCGTTACCTGGCTTTATTTTTCATATACCGAAAAGAAGATGAAACTGGCAGAACTTTCTCAGGGACAATCTGTTACCGATACTTCGAAACATATGGTTCCATTCAGCGACGAAAAAGGAGTACTGCGATTCTCGGTTAAACAGGAAAACCTGCTATATATTGAAGCATCAGATAATTACGTAAACATTCATTACCTGAACGGGGAAAAGGTATCGCGCTTTATGTTGCGTAACTCGCTGAAGGCTATGGAAGATGCCTTTAAAGGAACTGATATTGTAAGATGCCACCGTTCGTATATGGTGAACTGCGAAAAGGTAAAAGTGATACGTCGTGAGAAAGACGGGGTAAGGCTCGAACTGGATGCGCCGGCAGCAATGGACCTGCCTGTTACAAAAACTTATGTAGCAAGCGTGATCAGTGCATTTTCTCATATCACACCACCAGGAGATTAACCGGGGGCTCAGTATTCCTCCCAGCTTTCAACAGCAATTTCTTCGGGTTTAAGTTTGCAGATAGCATAGATAAAGGCGCTGGCCAGCCGGGCATTGGTGATAAGCGGAATGTTGAAATCCACTACCGATCTGAGATATGGATTTCATAACCTTACTCAACCTTACTTCATCACCATCACCTTCCCCTGTGCGATAAATTTGCCTTTTTGAGTAAGGTGCAACACATACATGCCCGCAGGCAGCTTACTCACATTAACTATATGGTTGCGCTCCGAAGCATCGAAATAATCCATTTTTACAATTTGCCCGGCAAGGTTCATCAGTGAGAGCTGCACTTCACCTTTCAGCGGACGGAACTGCTGTTGTTTCACTATATTCCCTTTGGTGGCTGTTAAAGAATACTCTGGCATTTCAACCGTAGTGTATTGTGTAGCCGGATTCGGATATATTTTGAGCTGCAACACATCGCCAGTAGGCACAGGGTCGGGAACATTAACATACTGGCATATGCCCGGCATAGGAATGGTATCACTCGCGATAGGGTGAGGGCACAGGCTGTCGTAGGTGCGGAGGGCTGAGTATATGCTGTCGTACTCCAGGTTCATGTTGAATTTGTATAGACTAAACCACTCGTATGGAAAGGTGCCGTTATCTGTTAATCTTTGGCCTAATAAGAGAATTTTATTATCACTGGTGACTATGGAATTTACATTCACAAATCTTTCCTCCTCAAAATGCCTGTTTTTCCTATGCCCTAAAGTATCAACAATATTTATCGCCCAGAAATTACTGCTTGGTACAACAGCAGCAAATTGAGATCCGACAATAAGTGTTGTATCATTGTAATAGTTCATATGATTTATTTGCCCCGCCAGAAACCCAGGTATGGTATCATCGAATATCACTCTGCTCAGAGTATCACCGTTATGACCAAGTTTAAAAATTACTGAATTCTTCCAGGGGGAAATAAAGCCACCACTATAATAATTCCCATGCTGGTCCTCAATGGTGCTACGAGCTTCGGAAGGAGTATGGGTTTCATCTAATTCCCATTTTGTTTCCCACAACAAGTTGCCTTCTTTATCTACTTTATACCATAATGGCATGTCGCTTAGAGCACCATCTGGCCTAATAGTATCTGATACTAGTCCATTTACTAAAAAGCAGGTATCAGATAGGAGAATGAGCCTCCAATCAATTTGCGCCATCCAACTTGTATTCAGGTCGTAATAGTTAATCCAATCAACGTTCCCATTTGCATGCAATTTAATCAGGCTATGCCGGTTGTGTTGGTCCCCAACTATTTTGTATCGTTTGCAGATATAGGAACTATCTGGCAATTGATAGATTCCACCAAATATTTCAGAATTATCACCATCAGTTTCGGGTAAGATGCAACACCATTCTGGTTCACCACACACATTGAATTTCATTACATAGGCATCATTACTTATCCCATTAAAATAACTTCCTCCTGCAATAAATCCATTATCAAGGGTTCTATTAAAACTGAGAAAATAAGTATCATTGCCAGTGTCCAATATTTTACTCCATAGTTTTGTTCCATTAATATCTGACTTGACAATGTATCCATTAAATGGGCTGTTGGCGCTTTTTCTTATATACCCTCCAAACACATATCCACCGTCATATGCTTCAGCTACATATTGACAAAAAGAACCATAAGGCAATGAATAGGAATGTTTCCACACATTTTGTGCTTGTGCAACATTAAATGTTACACATAAGATCAAAATGGTCCAAACAAGTTTTGTGTTTTTCATATCACATATGTGTCAAGTGTTATAAACGCATTCTCTCACATCACACCACCAGGAGAATAGCCGGGGTCTCAGTATTCCTCCCAGCTTTCAACTGCAATTTCTTCGGGCTTCAGTTTGCAGATAGCATAAATAAAGGCGCTGGCCAGCCGGGCATTGGTGATGAGCGGAATGTTGAAATCCACAGCCGAACGACGTATTTCATAATCATTGTTCAGCTCCGTTTTCGAAAGGTTTTTCGGTATATTGATCACCAGGTCTATTTTGCGGTTGCGGAGGTAATCGAGCGTGTTGGGCTGCGACGGATCGTCAGGCCAGTACAACGTGGTGGTTTCCAGTCCGTTCTCGTTCAGGAATTTGGCCGAACCGGGGGTTGCAAAAAGGTTGTAACCTTTCTCCGCCAGCATCCTGGCGCTTTCGAGCAACTCAACCTTCGAACGGGCGTCACCGGTCGAGAGCAAAATGTTCTTTTGTGGTATCCTGTAACCAACCGACAGCATGGCCTTGAGCAATGCTTCATAATAATTTTCACCAATGCAGCCGACTTCGCCGGTACTTGCCATTTCCACTCCCAGCACGGGATCGGCAGCTTGCAGGCGGGAGAAGGAAAACTGCGAAGCCTTGATACCGACGTAATCGAGGTCGAAAGCCGATTTGTGCGGTTTTTCCACCGTTTTGTCAAGCATGATCTGTGTTGCCAGCTCTATAAAGTTGATTTTTAGCACTTTCGACACAAACGGGAAACTGCGTGATGCCCTGAGATTGCATTCAATTACCTTGATATCGTTGTCCTTGGCCAAAAACTGCATATTGAATGGCCCGCTGATGTTCAGTGCTTTGGCAATATCACGGGAGATGCGCTTTATACGCCGTGCCGTTTCGAAATACATCTTCTGAGCCGGGAAAACAATGGTGGCATCCCCTGAATGAACGCCCGCAAATTCGATATGCTCCGAAATGGCATACGCGACAATCTCACCTTTGTCGGCAACGGCGTCAATCTCGATCTCTTTGGCATGTTGCACAAATTCCGAAACCACAACCGGGAATTCCTTCGAAACCCTGGCGGCCAGTTTGAGAAAATAATCGAGTTCCTGGCGGTTGCTCACCACGTTCATGGCAGCACCTGAAAGAACATACGAGGGGCGAATTAAAACCGGGAAACCGACTTCGTCCACAAATTCGTAAATGTGTTCGATCTCGCTAAGCTCACGCCAGCGAGGCTGGTCAATATCAAGTTCATCGAGCAGCGAGGAGAACCTATGCCTGTTCTCGGCATTGTCGATACTTTCGGGCGAGGTACCAAGAATGGGTACTCCCTGCCGGTACAATCTCATTGCCAGGTTATTGGCTATCTGCCCGCCGGTACTTACCACGACTCCTTTGGGTTGCTCCAGTTCGATAATGTCCATCGTTCGCTCAAACGACAACTCATCGAAATAGAGGCGGTCGCAGGTATCATAGTCAGTACTTACGGTTTCGGGATTGAAGTTGATCATGATGCCCCGGTAACCTTCGTTTCGTGCCGTTGTGAGCGCGTTTACCGAACACCAGTCGAATTCCACCGAGCTGCCGATTCGGTAAGCTCCTGATCCCAAAACAATTACCGATCGCTGATCGTCTTCGGGAATAATGTCGTGGGCTGATGCGTTGTAGGTAAGGTAGAGGTAGTTTGTCTGGGCCGGGTATTCAGCGGCTAGCGTATCAATCTGCTTTATGTAAGGCAAAATCCCCAATTCTTTCCTCTGAAGTCGCACTTCGAGCATCTCCTGGTGGAGGTTGCCTTTGTGTTTCAGTACGAAGCGGGCGATTTGGAAATCGGAAAAACCTTTTTGCTTGGCAAGTTGCAGCAGTTTTTCAGGCACATCTGCAATCCGGTCAAATGTCGTAAGCTCAGTCATGAGATCGAAAACCGACTGTAGTTTTACCAGGAACCAAAGGTCAATTTTGGTGAGTTCATGAATATCCTCCACTGTTAGACCATCAGCAAAGGCGCTGGCTATGGAGTAGATACGCATGTCGGTGGGTTCGGAGAGGGCCTTACGGATATCAGGGAATTCTATATCGCTGTTACCGACAAAGCCGTGTGTCCCCTGCCCCACCATGCGCAGTCCTTTTTGAATGGCTTCTTCGAAGGTGCGGCCAATAGCCATCACCTCGCCTACGCTCTTCATGCTTGAACCTATCTGTTTCGAAACGCCGATAAATTTGTTGAGGTCCCAGCGAGGAATTTTCACCACCACATAATCCAGAGCAGGTTCAAAAAAAGCAGTGGTTGTGCGCGTTACAGCATTTTTCAGTTCGTGAAGGCCATAACCCAGTGCCAGTTTAGCCGCTACGAATGCCAGCGGATAACCGGTAGCTTTTGAAGCAAGCGCTGAAGATCTGGAAAGGCGTGCATTCACTTCGATAACGCGGTAATCCTCGCTTTCGGGATCGAGGGCATACTGAACATTGCATTCACCAACTATCCCCACGTTCCTCACAATTTCAATCGAAAGCTGCCGCAATTTATGATATTCGCGGTTTGTAAGTGTTTGCGACGGCGCCACCACGATGCTCTCACCGGTATGGATGCCCAGCGGGTCAAAGTTTTCCATGTTGCACACCGTAATGCAGTTGTCGTAACGGTCGCGAACTACCTCATATTCAACTTCTTTCCAACCCTTGAGAGATTCTTCAACCAATATCTGCGAAGAATAGGAAAATGCTTTTGTTGCCAGTTTCAGCAACTCATCTTCATTGTTGCAAAAGCCGGAACCCTGTCCGCCGAGCGTAAAAGCTGCCCTCACAATAATCGGGAAACCAAGCGTTTCGGAGGCTTTCAATGCATCATCAATGGTGGTGACTGCAATGCTGCGGGGAGTCCTGATATTGATCCTCCTCAGGTTTTCGGCAAATATTTCGCGGTCTTCGGTGTCAATAATTGACTGGACGGGTGTACCGAGGACTTTCACATTGTATTTTTCCAGTACACCTGTTTTGAAAAGTTCAATGCCGCAGTTGAGCGCGGTTTGCCCGCCAAAAGAGAGCAGAATTCCGTCAGGCCTTTCTTTTTCTATCACTTTTTCAATGAAAAATGGTGTCACCGGGAGGAAGTAAATATGATCGGCAACACCTTCGCTGGTTTGGACTGTGGCGATGTTGGGATTGATAAGCACAGTTTCAATACCTTCTTCGCGCAATGCCTTCAGAGCCTGGGAACCGCTGTAGTCGAATTCGCCGGCTTCGCCGATTTTCAGGGCTCCCGAACCTAATAAGAGGACTTTATTCATGATTCATTCTATAATTCTTGTTTTAAACCACTTAGTCACTAAGTACACTAAGATACACTTAGAGCTATTTATCAGGAAGAAGGGCAAATCTCTCGGTAACCAAAGGAATCATCTGGTTAACAATGTTTTCTGCATGAAAGTTAATCAGCAGGCCTTTGGGTTTCTCTGCCATACGCAGGTACGACAACAACTGAGCCTGAAAAAGAGGCAACATAATATCGACGGCTTTGAGTTCAACAATTACCAGATCTTCGACAAGCAAGTCCAGCTTTAATTTGCCTCCCACATCTTTTCCTTTGTAGAATACAGGTAGCAAAACCTGAGATTTGAATTCCAGTCCGTGATCAGTCAATTCTTCTTGCATACATGACTGATAAACCGATTCAAGAAGACCTGGGCCCATGGCTTTATGCACTTCAATGGCACATCCTACGATTTCGTAAGAAAGTTCATTAACTATTTTCTTTGTGATCTTCATAGCTTTAATTCTGATAAAAATTTATCCTTAGTGACCCTGAGTGAACTGAGTGTCTAAGTGGTTCTTTCCTTTCTGCTTATCATTGCAAGGAAATCATCAAACAAATACTCTGTGTCAGTCGGCCCGCTTGAAGCTTCGGGATGAAATTGTACCGAAAAAATGTTCTTCTTCCTGTTTCTCAGCCCTTCGTTTGTACCATCGTTCAGGTTCATAAAGTAAGTTTCCCATTCGTCGGACAGTGTTTTCGTGTCAATAGCAAAACCATGATTTTGCGATGTGATGAAAGCCTTATTTGTTCCACATTGCAGTACCGGCTGGTTATGGCTGCGGTGGCCGTATTTCAGTTTGTAAGTATCGGCGCCTGAAGCCAGTGCAAGCAACTGGTTGCCAAGGCATATGCCAAAGATCGGGATATCCTGCCTGAGCGAATTTGCAAGGTTGTTAATGGTTGTGTCACACATTTTGGGGTTACCGGGACCGTTGCTTATGAACAGCCCGTCGAACTGCTCCTTTTGATAATTATAATTCCAGGGAACCCTTATAACAGTAGTCCCGCGTCTCACAAAGTGCCTGATAATGTTATACTTCACTCCGCAATCGATAAGGAGAATACGTGTGTTCCCATCACCATAGCTGACGGGCTGCTTACAGCTCACCATATCAACAAGGTTCATCTGATTGGGATCAGCGAAGTCAATATCTTCATTTTCAAATACTATCTTGCCGAGCATGGCGCCTTTTTCGCGTATAATTTTCGTCAAAGCGCGGGTATCGATTCCGTATAATCCCGGAATTTCGAATTCTTTCAACCAGTCGCCAAGGCTCCGTGCTGCGCTCCAGTGGCTGTATTTTTCCGAATAATCGGAAACGATGAGTGCCGTAACCTGAATTTTTTTCGATTCGAAGTAATCGGGCAAGCCGTCGGTAGCGGTTTGTCCCGGAACACCGTAATTACCGATAAGCGGGTAGGTTGCAACCAGTATTTGTCCAGCATATGAAGGATCGGTAAGGCTTTCGGGATATCCCGTCATCGAAGTATTGAAAACCACTTCGCCGGCTACAGGTTTTTCGTATCCGAACGATTTCCCGGAAAAACTGGTTCCATCTTCGAGAATAAGCGTGGCGGTTCTTGTATGGTTCATTTCGCGTTCTGCCTTCGTGTTTGTTAAGGTGTCAGACTAACTTTCGCATAAAAACAGGGATTGCCGTTTATGAACAACAATCCCTGGTTAAAGTATTATAAAGCAGCGATTTACGCAATGCAAAAACGGCATCGCGTTTTGTACGGCCTTTCCGGTTAATTATTCCCGATGATCTGCAACAGTTCATCCAGTTTGGGGGTAAGTATGATTTCGGTGCGGCGGTTTTTGGCTTTATTGGCAGCCGAGGTATTGGCCTCTACCGGCAGGTATTCGCTGCGGCCTGAGGCGATAAGGCGTTTAGGAACTATTTTGCTGTTGTCGGTGAGGATTTTCACGATGGCCGTAGCGCGCATTACGCTAAGGTCCCAGTTATCTTTTACCTGCCCGGTTCCGTTGTATGGAACATTATCGGTATGGCCTTCAATGTTTACGGTGATATCGGGGTTTTTCTCGAGCACGCCGGCAAGATTTTTAAGGGCAGAAACGCCATCGGGGCTCACATCCCATTTTCCCGATGCAAAAAGCAGCTTTTCGTCCATCGAAACATACACCTTGCCGTTTTTGGTATAAACACTCAATCCTTTGCCTTCGAATCCCAGCAATGCATCGGCCACAGCCTTGCGCATGGCTTTGGTGATGGAGTCGTTGCGGTTCAGGGCAGTCTGCAGCTCCATCAGGCTGCGGCTTTTGGCATCGAGTTCGGCCTGCAGTTGTTTCAGGTTATCTTCGCGGGTGAGCAGGTTATCCTGGGCATTTTTCAGATCGGCCATAATACGCTCGGTTTCCTCGAGGTTGCCTTCATTTTGAGCCCGAAGCATAGCCATGGACTGGTCGAGGTCGCTGTAGTCGCCTTGAAGAACGCGGTAGGCTGATCCAAGCTGAGCCGTATCCGATTTCAGATCGTTGTTCTCACTTTTGAGCTTTTGCATTCGCGCATTCAGTTCGTTGATCTGCGTGGTTAAGTCGTCAACCTGTCCCGAAAGCCTGGTGTTTTCGTCTTTGCAACGGGCAGCAAGCGAATTGTACTTTTTAGTTGAAACACAGGAAGTTGATCCTGCGATGAGGATTACTCCCAGTATGATTAGTAAGCAGTTCCTGTGCATATCATTCAAAAATTGGTTGAAAAAACGAGGTTAAGATTTGTAAATATGGTTCAATGCGTGGGTTCAATTTCGAGGAGTGCGGGGCAATGGTCGGAATGTTTTGCTAAAGGCAGGATAGCAGCCCTTTTCAATTGATATTCGAGGTTGCCGGTCACCATGTGATAGTCGATTCGCCAGCCAAGGTTACGGTTACGGGCGCCTGCGCGGTAGCTCCACCAGGTATAGTGATGGGGTTCGTTGTTAAAATACCGGAATGTATCAATGTATCCATCGAGAAGGAAACTGCTCATCCATGCGCGCTCTTCGGGCAGAAAGCCGCTGCTTGTGGCGTTGCGCACCGGGTCGTGAATGTCGATGGGCCTGTGGCAGATGTTGTAATCGCCGGAGATCACAAGTTTAGGGCGTTCCCTTCTAAGCTCAAGTATGTGCTTCCTGAAGTATTCAAGCCACTGCATTTTAAAGTCCTGCCGTTCCTGCCCGGTAGTGCCTGACGGATGATAGACTGAAATCACCGAAAGACCGTCAAGGTCAATTCTGAGAAAGCGACCTTCGTCGTCGTACAAACGGTTGCCGATGCCGTAAACCACCTTATCGGGTTTGATTTTCGTCAGTATTCCAACGCCGCTGTAACCTTTCTTCTGGGCGGGATGCCAGTAATGATAGTACCCGAGTTTTTCAAATTCAGTTACCGGGATATTTTCTTCGAGTGCTTTTATTTCCTGGAAGCAGACGATATCGGGCGAAGTATCCTGAATCCACCTGAGAAGGCCTTTTTCGATAGCCGCACGGATTCCGTTCACGTTATATGTGATAATTTTCATCGCCCGATTGTGAATTCCGGCAAATATAATGTGATTTAAAAGGCAGGAAGTCCCCGGTGCGCAACAAGTTATTAAAAGAAATCAACACCGGGAAGGTTCACAAGGTGCCAACTGAAATTGGTATGAGTATCTTCCGGATGGACTACTCGTCAAAAATTTCGCAGGCGCCGTTGCAACTTCCGCTGCATACGCCCAGGCAGGGTTCGGTATGGATCATCACGATAGCATTCGGCAGTTTCGCTTTTATTTCGGCTGTAATTTCGTCGCAGATGTCGTGCGAATCTTTTACACTCATATCTGCTTTAACCACGAGGTGAAATTCTATGAAGCGGTCTGATCCGGCTTTACGTGTTTTAAGTTTATGAAAACTCA
>JAKLFM010000047.1:13815-26864 GCA_022711175.1 Bacteroidota bacterium
ACTGGCATCAAGTAATCCTGTGACGCTTTCGGAAGTGAGTTCCCAGGCAGCTTTCAGAATAAGGCCTGCTACACCGAGTGCGATAACGGGGTCAACCCAGTGAAGGTTGAGCTCAGGAAAGAACAACCTGCCAAGTGTGTAGAGCAGGAGTCCCACCGCAACACCCGCTGAGGTCCATACATCGGTGCGAAGATGCCATCCGTCGGCCATCAATGCCATTGAATCGGTTTCGCGCCCGACCTTAAACAACTGCCTCGAAATGAAGAAATTGGCAATAGCCGAAACGCCCATTACGATAATACCCCAATGTACGGTTTCGACCGGCTGCGGGAAGATGAGCTTTTTGATGGCTTCATAAATGATCCAGCCGGCAGCAACAAAAATGAGGAATCCTTCGATGGCTGCCGAGAGGTTTTCGAATTTTCCATGCCCGAAGGTATGCTTATCGTCGGCAGGCTTACCCGATGCCTTAACGGCAAAAAGGGCAATGAGGGCAGCAATGAGGTCAACGCCTGAATGGATGGCTTCCGAAATCACCGACACAGCGCCTATCATCAGCCCTACAATGAGTTTAAAAATTACAAGCAATGAGTTTGACAGCACGGAAAGCCTGGCGACCTGCCGTTTACGTTGGGCTGATTTCATAGGAATTATCGCTGTATTTGGAGGACAAATACAAAATTACTGACTTCTGATTATACATCACAGCGAAATCAATGTATAAACCCACCGGTTTATCAATTCATATGCATTATAAACAACCCGGGAGTATTTGTAACGACTATTTCCTAATTTTGGGCTACAATGAACAGCACGCACTTCTACCAGAAAATTCACAGTTTCAGGCTCAGGCATATTTCGCCGCGGGCATTCCTGATTTTTCTGAGTGTGGTGACCGGCGCTTTTGGCGGACTTGCCGCCATCGTTCTCAAGAATGCCGTTTACTACTTACATCATTTTCTCATCCGGGGATTCAGCGCCAAGGATTTCAACCTTCTTTACCTTGCTTATCCGTTTATCGGCATACTCATCACCTACCTGTTTGTAAAATACATGGTGAAGGACAATATTTCGCACGGAATCAGCAAAATACTGCGTTCTATCTCCAAGGAGCAGTCGATACTGAAACCGCATAACACCTACACTTCGATCATTGCGAGTACGCTCACGGTCGGTTTTGGTGGTTCAGTGGGGCTCGAAGCTCCCATTGTGCTCACCGGCTCTGCCTTAGGTTCAAACATCGGGCGTTTCCTGAGGCTCGATTACAAAACCGTTACACTGCTTGTAGGCTGCGGGGCTGCCGGCGCCATTGCCGGAATCTTCAACGCGCCCATTGCTGCGGTGCTGTTCGGCCTCGAAGTGCTGATGCTCGACCTTACCATGGCCAGTCTCATCCCGTTGCTGCTCTCGGCTGCAACAGGAACAACGCTTTCGTATTTCCTCATGGGCCGCGGTTTCCTGTTCAGCTTCACCGTCACCGATCCGTTTAAACTTGGCAACCTGCCGTTTTACCTGCTGCTTGGTGCTTTCACGGGACTTGTTTCGGTGTATTTCACAAAAGCAAATTTCTCACTCGAAACGCGATTTGCCAACATCGGCAACAAAACCCTGCGCATGGTAACCGGCGGACTCATCACCGGCTTGCTGATATTCCTGTTTCCACCGCTTTACGGCGAAGGTTATGCAACGCTCAATGCCTTGCTTACCGGGCAAGGCGGCAGCATCCTCGAAGGGAGCATTTTCTATGCACTTAACGGCAACACCCTGCTGTTTGCCGGATTCCTGCTGTTGCTCGTAGTTTTTAAAGTAATTGCCATGACCGCTACCAACGGCGGAGGCGGTGTGGGAGGTATATTTGCGCCGTCGCTGTTTGTGGGCGGCGTTGCAGGCTACATGCTGGCGCTGCTCATTAATATCTTCCTGCCGGGGAAAATTCCATTAGCCAATTTTGCCCTGGCTGGTATGGCAGGTGTAATGTCAGGGGTGATGCATGCACCACTTACAGCGATCTTTCTTATTGCAGAAATCACAGGAGGCTACCAGTTCTTTATACCGTTGATCTTCACCGCCATAGCATCGTATCTCACCATTATGTATTTTGAACCGCACAGCATTTATACCAAACGGCTGGCCGCATTGGGAGAACTTATAACCCATGATAAGGACAAGGCGACACTTTCGCGGATGACCATCGAAAAACTGATTGAAAGGAACTTCCTGAAAGTGAGCCCCGAAGCGACACTCGGCGACCTTGTGAAAATCGTGTCACAATCGCAGCGCAATGTTTTCCCGGTAGTGGATGCCGAAAACAATTTTATGGGAGTGGTGTTCATCAACGATATCCGCCATATCATTTTCAACCACGAACTCTACGATACCGTGTTTGTGAGCAACCTCATGTTCATGCCCGATGTGTATGTGAATCGTAGCGCCACGATGGAGGAGGTTGCCCAGAAACTGCACGACACCGCCAATTACAACATACCGGTACTCGAAAACGGCAAATATGTAGGATTTGTGTCGCGCGCCAATGTGTTTTCGGCCTACCGAAAACTGGTGAAGGAATTTTCGGAAGACTGACGGTCCCTGATCATACTTAGCGCTTCTTGCACGGTTTCAACAGGCGCCAGGCAGGCTTCACCATAACAAATATAAATCAAGGTTTTTCCTTCAATGAACTTACCCTGCCACAGCGGGAAGCTGCTTGGTGTTTTGCTGCCGATTATGATGGAATTCGGAATATAATACCTGCCAAGTTCCTGCAATTTCTCCATGGCATCTTGCCCGGCAACGGCGATCACATAATAGGGTGAAGACGTTTCAATCCCGAGTGAACACCAGTTTGCATAGGCCGAAGGATATGCCGCTGCTTCACCCGCAAGAAGTGTGATCATTTCTTTTGCTTTGTCAGTGAGACCGGTTTTGCCGGTGAGGCTGCCCAGGCGGAACAAATGCCTTGCCAGAGATGAATTTGACGAAGGGATCACCCCGTCGTGGGTCTCAATTTTTCGCGTGATGGCTTCGCTGCCCGCCTGACTGAAGAAAAACAACCCCGATACCCGGTCAGGGAAGGTTTCGAGGATATAATCCGTGATCTTTATGCTTTTGTTCAGCCATACTTCATTGGCAGTTACTTCGTAAAGGCGCAGCAATGCATCGGCCATAAAGGTGTGATCGTCCAAAAACCCGTCGATGCGGGCCTTGCCGTTTTTCCAGGTGTGGTAAAGACTGCCATCGGGTTTGCTGAAATTGTTAAGAATGAACGATGCTGCTTTTTCAGCAATGTTAAGGTATCCGGTGTTCCCGAAAGCTGCCCCTGCATCAGCAAAGGCCTTTATCATCAAAGCGTTCCATGATGTAAGCACTTTATCATCGAGGCCGGGGCGGGGACGGGTTTCCCGCACTTTCAGCAGGTCTTTCCTTGCTTTACCGGCCAATGCCATGAGTTCTTCGAGCGACAGGTAATGCTGCTGCGCAAACAGTGCATCATCAAAGAGCCTCACGAGTATGTTCCTGCCGTTTTCCCACAGGCCTTCGCTGCCAACACCAAAGTATTCCCCCATCAGTTGGCCGAATGGCCCCAACGGATGTTTGAATTCAGCTTCCGTCCAGGTATAGTAAAGCCCTTCTTCGCCTTCGCTGTCAGCATCAAGCGCCGAATAAAAAACTCCTTCGGGTGAGGTAAGCTCCCGGCTGACGAACGCCAGCGTTTCATCCGCAATTCTTTTAAATTGCTGCTCCCCGGTAATTTTATAAGCATCGCAATACAGGCTTACCAGTAGGGCATTATCATACAGCATCTTCTCGAAGTGCGGCACTTTCCAGATCGCATCCACCGAGTAGCGGGCGAACCCGCCTCCAACCTGGTCGTAAATGCCGCCGGCAGCCATGTTTCGCAGTGTTTTCAGCACCATTTGCAGCGCTTCGCTGTTACCGGAATGTGAATGATAACGCAGCAGGAAATCCGGCACTACCGGCATGGGAAATTTGGGCGCATGTCCGAAGCCGCCGTTCTCAGTATCAAACTGGCTTTGCAGTTTGGCGAAAGCGTTTTCAAGTGCCGTTTTAGTGAAGCCCGGATACTGGTTTTGCGGCTCAAAGAGTGATTGACCGGCAATCCCGCTGACAATTTCAGAAGCCTGCACCTCCACATCGGCACGTCTTGTCCTGCACAGTTCAGCAACCTGAATAAGTATTTCCTTCCATTGTTCCGGCCTGAAGTATGTGCCGCCCCAGAACGGCCTGCCGTCTGGCAGGGCAAAGCAATTGAGCGGCCAGCCTCCCCTGCCTTGCATGAGCTGAACGGCATCCATGTACAGGTGATCCACATCAGGCCGTTCTTCGCGGTCCACTTTCACGCATACGAAGCTTTCATTCATTAAAACGGCAATCGCTTCATTTTCAAACGATTCGTGTTCCATCACATGGCACCAATGGCAGGCCGAATATCCAATGCTGAAGAGTATCGGCACATTTCTGTTCTGCGCTTCGGCAAATGCCTCTTCGCCGTATGGAAACCAATCCACAGGATTATGGGCATGCTGCAGCAGGTAAGGACTGGTTTCACGGATAAGGCGGTTGGGCATGGAGGAAGCGGTTATCGGTTGGTTTGATTAATGGTTGTTGGTTCTTTTATTAAAGCAATTTTCAGTTAAGAATTTGTAAATTTATACATTGAAAGAACAAAGCTAAGATGTTCTCGTACCATTTCCTCGATTATTTCTTCCTGGCATTCCACCTTGTCATCGTGGTTTTTAACCTCTTCGGCTGGATATGGAAGAAAACCCGGAAGGCTAACCTTGTGCTGCTGCTGCTTACAGGCCTGTCGTGGTTCGGGCTGGGTATCTTTTACGGCTTCGGCTACTGCCCCTTTACCGACTGGCACTGGCAGGTGCTCGACAGGCTGGGAGGCATGCCGTCAGAAAACTCCTACATGCAATACCTGTTCAGCAGGGTTTTCGGGCTGCATTTCGGCAGCCGGCTGATCGACGTGGCAACACTGGCAGCTTATATCACAGCGCTCGCGGTTTCAGTCTGTCTCAACCTGAAAGACCATAAAAAAAGAATAAAACACAACACTAATCCGCTATGAACCCTAAAGTTATCCTTCACAATGCCGTAAGCCTAGATATGAAACTCACCGGTTTCGAGGTTGATATGGGAGTGTATTACAGTTTGGCAGCACAATGGCAGGAGGATGCCACCCTTGTGGGATCGGCTACCATTCTCTCTGCTCCCGACGAGATTCCGCCTGAAACAGACAGGGATTTTTTGCCGCCGGTTTTGGATGCTGCCGATACAAGAGCACTGCTCGTGATCCCCGACAGCAAAGGGGCTGTGCGCATCTGGCATTACCTCAGGAGTTTGCCTTACTGGCGCGATTGCATTGCCCTGGTTTCGGAAACAACTCCGGCCGAGTACCTCGATTACCTCTCGAAACTGCATATTCGGTATATCGTTTGCGGAATCGATAAAGTGGATTTGCCCGCCGCTTTAAAGATTCTGAATGAAGCATACCGGGTAAACACCATTCGTGCCGACTGCGGCGGCACACTGAATACTGCCCTGCTCAGCAACGGACTGGTGGATGAAATCAGTTACTTAGTTCACCCCGTTATTGTTGGCAATGGCTCAACGGTGAAGGCCGTCAACGATTCGCTTGGCCGGCCGGTCAATCTCGAATTGCTGAGCGCCGAAAAGATGGAGCCAAACCTTGTATGGCTCCGGTATAAGGTTGTCACTGAATAGGTTATTATGGTTGGAACATGGTTTCGGTAAGCTCAATAAAGCTTATGAATGCCCGCCTACCACAATACGCATTATCTTAAGGTTGAGCACGATAAAGCGCCAGAACTGCCACAACAGGTTTCGGCGCCAGAACTTAGTTCTTTTTGTCGGGAGAGGCGGGTATGACTCATCATAATAACCGCGGACTATATTTTTTGCCATTACTTGAAACATTAAACTTTAAACTTCAAACGCACTTCCTATTCCGGTAGCAACCACCAGAACGGATATCCTTTTGCCTTGTGAATGAACATATAGTGCAGGAAAAGCTTGATCCAGTGCCCTGCCAGCCCGGCTTCGCCTACTGTATATGAGATATCGCGTCCCCACTGCGGGTATTTCTGCCAGTTGGGGACAATGGGGTAAACAGTCATGGTGGCGGCATTGCCTTTCAGCATCCCATAGCCTGCCGAAACCACGCAGGCAGCGCCCATTTTGCCCATCGAGGCTTTGTGCTTAAAGTCGGTGGCGCCGTGTTTTACCTGGTCAACGATATTGAGCGCCACAATCTTGCCGATAACGCCCGAAGGCATGCCCGTGCGCGGAGGTGCCGGTGTGATGAGCGTACCGTTGGGGCTTTTCATCGGTTTCGAGATCTGGTGAGGAGGAGCAAAGGCTATACCGGTAGCAAAGATGTTTTTATAGGCCGGGCTTTGGTAAGTCGATGGCCAGTCTTCAACATCCCAGTCTTCGAAAGGCTTGCCCGAATAATCGGCGTCCACTTTCATGAAACCGCTGGGCAGGAAAAGTGCGCCGCTGATGTCGTTGCCGGCTTTGTCGAAGGCTTTCAGCCCTGCCCCGGCGAAAGGCGGGATGAGCATGGCAAAGTCGAAAGCTTCGGATTTTAACTCACCATCGAGGGTTTCATAATGTGCAACACCGTTCTCAATTTTGTTCACGCCGGCACGCTTGATCCATTTTATGCCGTATTCGGCAAATATTGATTCGCTGAAAACCTTGGTAGGTGTAATATAGCCGCCGCGTTTCACAAAAGCGCCGCCCATGCCAAAGTCGCCGATCTCGTATTCGTTCGATATCCAGGTGATTTCGGCTTTGTCTGACAGGCCTCGTTCCCTGATCTGGTGCGCGACATTGAGCGCATATTCAAAGGCTGCACCCTGGCAGGTGGCAGTGGCATGGCCGGTTCCGATGAGGAACTTCAGCTTCTCCCCCTTTTGCATGCGGTCCATGCATTTCTTCAGCGACTCCCAGGCGGCAGCGGCATGGTCGTATGAGCAAACCGACTCGGTGAACTTGCCCGGGCCAAGGCCTTCGGTAGCGCCGAAATTCAGTTTCGGGCCGGTGGCATTCACTAAGTAATCATAGTCAATTTTGTCGGTCTGGCCTCTTTTGTCATCATCAGTATATTCAATCTCAACAAATGGCCTTGTCAGCTCAGCATTACCTTCCGGGTAAATGGTAGTGGCTTTTGCCTGCCTGAAATCGATCTTCCAGCGGTCGTAAATAGGTTTCAGTTTAAAACGCACCTGGTCGATGGTCATTTTGCCCACGCCTACCCAAATGTTCGAAGGAATCCACTGGTAATACGATGCCGGGCTTACCACCACAACATCATGCTTTTTGCCCAGCTTCTTCTTGAGAAATGCCGCCGCGGTATGTCCCGAAATTCCGGCACCCAATACTACAACTTTTGCCATTGAAATATGATTGATTAATAATTGAAGCTGCAATTTACGGTAATACTTCATAAATTAATTCCATCATATCAGAAATTTTGTATTCTTCTGTTTTTTAAGTAATTACAATGATGTCTTTTCTGATTATTAAAGAATTCTTACCTCCAATTATATTATGGTTGAGGTTAAGATGACCGACATTATGAAAATTTCGCCAGTTTTCAAGGGAAGGCTCGCTGAAGTGGCCTTGCGCTGGTGATGCAGAAGCAAGCGCAGGCTTGTGGGTAGCGCGGCTTGCGTCACGCAGGAGAGCCGATCCGTAGAAAACAAGAACTCTTCTCACGAGCACATTGAAAACAAGCAAGACGCGAGTAACTTTTCATAAAGTCTTGACTTTTTCTTTGTTACTTTCTTTTGTGGCAAGACAAAAGAAAGTAAATAAAACATTGAAATACTGTTGTTTACTGTTATCTTTCTATAAGTTTTATAGCTAATTCCTAATTGATAATATTTAAATAACGGCTACAGTAAAATCGATGGGAGATTTCTTTAAGAAAGTAATATCCGCATATCCATTTTTTACTAACTTGCTCCGTCGAAACCTGAGTGCCTGCAACGATTTCCAAATAACTGATAACCTGATTCAAACCCCGGCGACATGAATAAAAACGCCTCATTCCTCATCATTGTCACACTTGTTTTGTTCGGGCTTCCAAAAGTTTACAGCCAACAGGCGCACAAAAACCAGAACCATACTAAAGGCGCCTGGAAATTGCTTTTCGATGGCGCAACACTCAACGGCTGGCAAATTCACGGAACCGAAAAGTGGGAAGTTAAAGATGGTGTAATCATTGCTTCAAGCGGACCTGACAAAGGTTACGGGTACCTCGCAACCGAGAAAAGCTATTACAACTTCCGGCTTGAGCTGCAGTTCAGGCTCGAATCCGATGGCAACAGCGGCGTTTTCTTCCGCTCCAATCTCAAGGGTACCGACATCACCGGCTGGCAGGTTGAGGTCGCTCCTCCCGGCGAAAATACCGGCGGCATATACGAGTCGGGGGGCAGAGGCTGGCTGTTCGAAATCCCTGATAACAAAGAAGGCATCCTCAAAGCAGGCAAATGGAACAAACTGAAGGTCGAACTTATCGGCAGCAGGGTGAAGACATGGCTCAATGGCGAACTGATGACCGACCTTACCGATGATGCTATTGGCAAAGGATCAGGTAAAATTGCCCTGCAGGTTCACAGCGGCGGTGATGTTGCCGTTCAGTGGCGGAGCATCCGCATCATGGAACTACCCTCAAATTAAACATAACTTCAAATAAATTAATGAATTACTCTTTCTCTCAAAAATTCTGGCTTGTAGCTCTGCGGATTGCCATAGGGTGGCATTTCCTCTACGAAGGCCTTGTGAAACTTGCCAACGCCAACTGGTCGAGCGCCGGCTACCTGCTCGATTCCGAAGGGTTCCTTAAAGACTTCTTCGTCAACACCTTAGCCGGCAATCCCAATATGTTGCAGGTCATTGACTTTATCAACATCTGGGGGCTCATTCTTATCGGTATTGGCCTCATTCTCGGTACTTTCGAAAGGATAGCTTGCATCAGCGGCATCCTGCTGCTTGCGCTCTATTACCTGTCGCATCCGCCGTTTGTTGGGCTCAAATATGCCGTTCCCAGCGAAGGAAGTTATTTGGTTGTCAATAAGATACTGATCGAAATGATCGCCCTTGCCGTTGTGTACGTCTTCCCTACAAACCGTGAATTCGGCCTCGACCGCTTTATTTTCGGCCCGGCCAAAAACAAAAAATAGTAAAAGCAACTATGGAAAGAAGAGATTTGCTGAAATCGCTCGTATCGCTGCCCGTTGTCGGTGCCTTTGGTTTTGAATGGTTCCGTAAACGAAATCACGAAAAATACCTTACCGAAAACATCAGGAACGAACTCAATATTTCGACCGATACGCCTGAATACAAGCCTGTTTCGAAAGATGATAAACTGATCAGGATTGGATTGATCGGTTATGGTATTCGTGGTAAAGACCTTGCCAAAGCCGCCGGTTTTGCCCATCCCACCATGATAGACGAATGGAAAAAAGGAGCATTGGAAAACAAGGACGACGACCGTTATGAACATTTTCTTGAGCAGGATTCGCTGAATTTGCAGATTGCCGGTGTATGCGACATCTTCGACACATATGGCCGCATGGCACAGGAAGCCGGCGCCAATGCCCTGCGACAGGGAACCGACGGCAAGCTGAACCAGTTGCCGAAGCGATACCTCACACACCAGGAGTTGCTCGCCGATCCAACTATTGATGCCGTTATCATCGCCGCCCCCGACCACTGGCACGGGCCGATTTCGATTGCCGCTGCCAAAGCCGGCAAGCACATTTACTGCGAAAAGCCGATGACCTGGACCGTGGAGGAAACCTATGAAGTGCGCAAAGCCATTAAGGAAAACAATGTCGTTTTCCAGCTTGGCCACCAGGGACGCCAGAACGAAAGCTACCTAAAAGCCAAAGAGATCATTGCCAAAGGCGTGCTCGGCAAGGTGAATCTTATCGAAGTCACCACTAACCGCAACGATCCCAACGGCGCATGGGTATATCCCATCCATCCTGATGCTTCGCCGCAAACCATCGACTGGAACCAGTTTATCGGCCAGGCGCCGCCCCACGAATTTAGCCTCGAACGCTTCTTCCGCTGGCGCTGCTGGTGGGATTACAGCACCGGCCTCTCCGGCGACCTGCTTACCCATGAATACGATGCCATGAACCAGATATTCGGGCTCGGAATTCCCCATTCGGCAGCATCGAGTGGCGGAATTTATTACTTTAAGGATGGCCGCACCGTTCCCGATGTACTCCAAACGGTGTTCGAATACCGCGATCTTGACCTTTCGATGGTTTACAGTGCCACATTGGCCAGCAACCTGTCGCGCGGCAGGAAAATCATGGGGCACGATGCCTACATGGAACTCGACAACTCGGTGACCGTTTATGCCGACCGCGGTTCCACCCGTTATAAAGAGAAAATGGATAACGGTATCATCGACCCGGAACTGCCCATTTATACCTACACACCAGGCATCAAGAATGTGGATGCCATCACATCGCCCACTTCGCAATATTTTGCGGGCCGCGGACTGATGTATTCGTACCGCAGCGGGCGCCGCATTGATACTACGCACCTCCACATCCGCGAATGGCTCGATGCCATACGTTTCGGCACCAAAACGAGCTGCAATATTGATGTGGCTTTCGAAGAAGCCATGACAGCCCATATGGGGACAAAAGCCTATAAGGAGAATCGCCATGTGTACTGGGACCCGGTGAAAGAGATTATAGTGTGAGAATGCAGTGAATAGTGAATAATGAATAGTGAATAATCCTGTTAGAACTATCTGAGCCCTGAACTTTCAAACATTAAACAAGAAACTTCAAACTCCATATTATGTCCACCCGCCGAAATTTCCTCAAAACAGCCTCATTGGGCGCTTTCGCATTCGCCGGACTCAGCAAGGAATCGCAGGCCCGCCCTGACAAGAAAAGCATCGGGCTTCAGCTCTATACGGTGCGCGATCACACCCAGAAAGACCTTGCAGCTACACTAAAATCGCTTTCCGAAACAGGCTACAATTTCCTCGAAGCTGCCAGCTATGGCAACGGGAAATTTTATGGCATGGCGCCAAAAGAGCTGAAGAAGCTGGTCGAAGGTTTCGGGATGAAACTGAACAGCTCCCATGCCGGTTTCGACGACAGTGTGGCACAGCAGGCCGTTGATGCCCATGCAGAGCTTGGAGTGAAATACCTTGTCCTGCCCTGGATGCAGGTCGAGAGGCCGGATGCCGGTATTTTTATGAAAGCAGCCGAGCGGTTTAACAGGCTTGGGGAAATGTGTGATAAAGCCGGATTAAAATTCGGTTATCATAACCATGACTTTGAATTCAAAACAACCGACCGCGGACTGGGTTACGATATCCTGCTCAACAACACCGACCCGGATAACGTCCTTTTCGAAGTTGACCTGTTCTGGATGAAGAAGGCCGGCTACAATCCGGTTGACTATTTCAACAAGTTCCCCGGGCGGTTTGAGCTGTGGCATGTAAAAGATATGGCCGATACTCCCGGTAAGGAAGACACCGAAATAGGTGCCGGAATCATCAACTTCGGCGAGCTGTTCAAATACAAAAAGCTGTCGGGGATGAAGCATTTCTACATCGAAAACGACAATCCGCACGGCAATTCACTTGAGAGCGTAGCCATCAGTTACAAGAATCTTCGCAACATCCTGTCAAAGTAAACTACAATGAAGGAAACGGCCATCAACACCGGCATTATCGGCTACGGCCTTTCGGGAAGGTATTTTCATGCGCCTTTCCTGAAAACAAATCCGGGTTTCAGGGTCACAAAAGTGGTGGAACGGCATGCCCAGTCAGCGCTGGAGCTGTCCCCCGCGGCCGAAATAGTCGATGATTACCGGAAAGTTGCTGATGATCCCGAAATTGATCTGGCAGTGATCGCCGTCCCGAACATTTTCCATTACACTATGGCTAAGGATTGCCTTCAGGCCGGCAAACATGTGGTGATCGAAAAACCCTTTGTCCCCTATACAAAAGAAGCCGACGACCTGATTGCGCTTTCGCAGAAAGTGAACAGGAAGATATTCGTTTACCATAACCGGCGATGGGACGGAGATTTCAGGACGATCAGGGATATTTTGAGCCAGAAGCTCTTGGGCAATCTGCTTGAATACGAAGCCCATTTCGACCGTTTCTCGCCTGAGCGTAAACGCGCAGCATGGCGTGATGAACCTGTTCCGGCATCAGGAGTACTGTATGATCTTGGTTCGCACCTCATCGACCAGGCGCTGGTACTCTTTGGAAAACCCGGGGCAGTTTTCGCCGACATCAAAGCGCAAAGGATTGACAGTAAGGTGGATGACTATTTCCACATTCATCTTTATTATCCTCACTTCACCGCCATCCTGAAAGCCGGCGTTTTTGTGAAAGAACCCGGGCCACGCTATATTTTGTATGGCAACAAAGGCTCATTCATCAAGAAAGGAATCGATCCGCAAGAGGAACTTCTCCGCAAAGGGTTAATGCCTGTTGGCGAACACTGGGGCAGGGAATATCCCGAAAATCACGGACTGCTGAATATCTCGGACAATGGCATTGAGACACGCGAAACTGTTGACACTGAATCTGGTAACTATGCTGCGTTTTATGATAATGTACACGACGTGCTGACAAGTGACGCAGAACAGGCCGTTAAACCAGAGGAAGCCCGTACCGTGATTCGTATTATAGAACTTGCTTTTAAAAGCGAAAAAACAAAATCAATCATACCATTTACCGAACGTTAAAAAAACCTTCATTATGGAAAACAATGAAATCAGCCGGCGGAAATTCCTTGGGACGACGGCTGCCGCAACTGCCGGCATCACCATTCTCCCAAACTTAGTTTTTGGCCGTAACGGCATCCTCGCACCCAGCGACAAACTGAATATTGCCGGGATCGGCGTCGGCGGTGTTGGCTCAACCAACATTAAAAACTGCAGCACCGAAAACATCGTGGCGCTGTGCGATATTGACGACGAATACGCAAAAGGCACTTTCGAAG
>JAKLFM010000048.1:0-20563 GCA_022711175.1 Bacteroidota bacterium
GAGCCATATTCCAAGGATGAATGCCAGTACCCCCAGCGATGCAAATATTAACATAGGGATCGTGTAATTGTATTCAAGCGGATTGGTAATGCCCTTATTTGACGCCCGCAGTGTCGTGCCAATGATAATGGGGAAAGCATAGAGCCCAATGTTCTGTATCCAGAAAATGAGTGCGTAGGCTGACCCTAAGTATCGGTTTTCGACTAATTTGGGAACGCTTGGCCACAATGAAGCAGGTACCAGTGAAAACGAGATTCCAAGTAAAATGATGGATGAATAAGCGATAACTGGAGCAATGGCCGTGCCTTTTGCAGCAGGCAATGCCAATGCAAATATTGTATGGCATACTATCATCAGTATAGCTCCAATCATCAGCATGGAGGCTCCCTTGCCTTTCTTATCCAAGAAATTGCCGAGGAAAGGCGTAATAGCAGCAGCACCCAGCGGGAAAACAAAGAATACGCGGCCGGCCTGGTCGGCGGTGTACCCCAGGTTGCATTGCAGCATATTGTTTGCATATTTCTGGAATGGGAAAATTGCGGAGTAGTAAAGAACACAGAGCAATGCTACCAACCAAAAAACCTTGCTGGAAAGTAACTTTCCGATGTCGCTTATTTTGAATGGGTCATCAGGCTCTTCACCACTTGCACCCATTTGGTTCTCAAGTTTCTTATCCATAAACGAGTAAACAATGAACGACATTAAGCCGATAGCTAATAAGATTACGGCCATTGCAACCGGGCGCGAAACCTTAACCGGTTCAATTTGTAATGCGAGGAGAGGAGAGCCGAGAAATACAACAGCTACACCAACGCGGGCAATTGCCATTTCAACGCCCATAGCAAGCGCCATTTCTTTTCCTCTAAACCATTTAACAATACCTCTCGAAACAGTAATTCCTGCCATCTCAACACCGCAGCCAAAAGTCATGAAACCCAGAGCTGACATTTTAGCTGAAGCGGGCATGCCGCTGTAAAAAGGAGTTATATTCCACCATTTTAACGGCAGGTTCATGAAATTATTCATGGCTCTTTCGGCTCCGCTGCCGATGAAACCGTCGCTTACAGCATAATAGTTTATGAAAGCTCCGAGCAACATTACCGATCCTGATAGAATGGCTGTGAAACGGACACCCATTTTATCGAGAATGATTCCGGCGAAAATGAGAAAAAACACGAATACATTCAGGAAGGTTTCCGAACCGGCATAACGGCCGTAGGCATCAGGAGTCCACCCGCGTGAAGTTTGCAATAATTCCTGCAGGGGAGATAGTATATCCATAAAGATATACCCAAAAAACATTGCGCTTGCAAGAAGCACAAGGGCTGTCCAGCGGTAAGCCGGCACATCTTTCATTAGTTTTTGCACCTTCTCAGTCATGTTTGTTAGTTTTTAAAGTAGGTATTTATTTCAGTTTTTTTTTAATTGAGCTGCGCAAATATCTGTCATTTTCTTGTATGAATAACACAACACTTTTTGGAGGGAGAAACGAAATTGCTTTCATGTCAGTCATCCTTCTTCTACATTGTGTTACTCAATTCAGATGCATCTCGAATGTTTGCATTCCTGTTAGAAGTTACTCAGAGCAATTATTTCCTGAATGGCTGTGACATTTGATTACCATTGTATGCTATAACAAACCGATCTCTGCCTCTGAAATCTTTTCTGAGCTCGGTATGGGTAAATCCCTGCGATTGAAACAGAGCAACGGTTTCATTACCCAGCTTCTCATTGATTTCAACCATCAGCATTCCACTCCCGGTCAGATGCCTGCCGGCAAATAATCCTATCGCCCTGTAAAACCGGAGTGGATCGTGATCAGGCACAAAAAGAGCTCTGTGAGGCTCATAGTCAAGCACATTGGAATTTATTCCAATTTTCTCCGATTCGCGCACATAGGGCGGATTGCTTATGATAAAGTCGAATTGGGGAAAGCCGGGAAAATTTGCAGATTTCAGTATGTCAGCTTGGATAAACTCAATATCTGCGCTGTTATTTTGAGCATTCGCCGAAGCAAGCTGTAACGCCTTTTTCGAGATATCAATTGCAACGGTCTGGCTTGAAGGAAATTGCCTTTTCATGGCAATGGCTATGCAACCGCTGCCGGTGCCAATATCAAGGATGTTTTTTGGTGGTTTGTTGGTAAGCAAGTGGGCTGCAATCAAAACCATTTCCTCGGTTTCGGGACGTGGAATCAGTGTATAGCGATTTACTCTCACCGAAAAATCGAGGAAGAATGCCTTACCGGTTATGTACTGCAACGGCACATTTTCAGCCAGTTTGGCTGCTGCTTTCATGATTGTTGCCGACTTCTGCCTGCTGATTGTTTTTTCGCGTTCGATTACAATCAAAGGCCTGTTAAACCCGAGATAATGTTCAAAAAGTCTGTAAATCATGGCGTTGGACTCTTCCTTACCATGAACGGGCAAGAGCATTTTGTAAAGTTTCTCCTGCAACTCTTTTACAGTCATGCTGCGGTTATCAGTTTTGCTGATCATCAAAAGTTGCCGTTGTCGCGATAGCGAAAACCCGATGCCATTGTATTACTCGTGTTTTTGATTTCCGGCAGGTTTTTGAGTTTCTTTTTTGAGAGCATGGTTCCTATTGAAATATACATCAGCGGGCTCGGGCTGTTATTATAAGGAATTGTGATATTACCCGGGAAAGTGGTCTCTTTTTGGCTTAGAAAATCGGTAAGATAGTAGCGATAACGTAAGTAAAAACCTTTGCCGATGCCAATTTCGGCAAAGATTGACGGATGAAGCAATTCAGTGCGGTCGCTGAACCATTCGCTGTTTTTATACTTCTCGCCGTGGATGAAAGCCTTTTCCTTGAAATGAAAAAACAACTCAACTTCAGGGCCGAAGGCAAGATAAATTCCATTCTCGAGATTGCCGATTTTCAAGGCAAGCGGCAAGCCCAATGCATATACACGCTGTTTTAACTTAAGGGTGTCACCAAATTTGTGAATGAATCCTATATTTCTGATTCCCAGTCCTGTATATATTCCGGCATGTTGGCCGAAATCGGCATGGTACTGCATTTGCTGGTTTATAAATGCCGAAAACCGCACTACGTTTTCTGCTTCAAGCGTACCATTATCAATGGTTCCCCATGAGAAAATATTTTCGCTGCCGCTGCGCCAGTCGGTTTTTACCTGACTATAAACAACATTGGAGAGCAGAATCAAAACAAGAAAAGAAAGAATAGATTTCATCAGGCGTCTTTATTTGTAATAACAAAGCAAAGTTATTGATTTAACGCTGTGGTGACTGATATGTTTTAAACCTGCGAAAAAGGTACATGCATATTCATACATTGGGGATTGAAGATAAGTTTTTTTTCAAAAAGATTACAAGAGAGGCAAAGCATTACGTATTTTTGACTAACCAGATACCCTTCATATGAAAAAAGCTGCATTACTTCTGACCGCTTACTTGCTCATTTCTGCCCTGAGCGGCTATTCACAGCGATACCTGCCCTTTGCCTCCAGCAATTATGCAGGGGTGACCGGCGTATATCTTCAGCCAGCATCTATCGCCGACAGCCGTTACAAGTTCGACCTGACATGTTTCGGGATCGAAAGTACCTTTAATAATAATTACCTTGGGATGGATCCATATTATTTCTGGCACCCGACCGAAACTGATTTCGATGACCCGGAGGAATTCAAAAATAATTATGTGACCGAAAATGGTTCCGACGTTGATAAAAGCCTGCTGCTGAATCTGCAACTCGAAGCGTTCAGTTTTATGGCCACAGTTTCTAATAAGGCTGCCATAGCCCTTACCTTGGGGCCGCGTGTGTTCTTCAACGTGGATAACGTTAGTTCCGGGCTGGCCAAGATACTTTACGAAAGCAATGACTATACTGATCTTCTGAATAAGGAACTTTTCGAAGCCAATGCAAGCATTCAGGCAAATGTGTGGTCGGAATTGGGTTTCACATATTCCCGGGTGTTGTTCGAAAAAGGGGCGCATTTCGTCAAGGCTGGCGCAACCGTAAAATTCCTGCAGGGAATAGGCTCGGTGTACGGATTTGCCAAAGACATGAGTTACAACTTTCTCGAGCGTGATTCGGTTACTATTTTCGAATCAAAAATTAATTACGGCGCCTCCGAAAATATTGACGTTGTTTTTTCAGATGATGGTTTCACTCCCGAAAATATCAACTATAAATTTGCCGCTAATCCTTCGCTGGGTTTTGATTTTGGTTTCGTTTACGAATATCGGCCAAAATGGGAGTCATTCAAATACGACCTTGATGGCAGCACAAACCTTTGGCGTCGCGACCAGAACAAGTACCTGTTTAAAATAGGACTAAGCATTCTTGATCTTGGCAGTGTTAAATACAAACGCGGGCCTCTGAGCAACGACTTTACTGCCAAAATCAACAACTGGAAATATACCGATCAGGAATTCGGTGAAGGATACGATGGATTTTTCAATACGCTCAAGGATTCATTGCATTTTACCTTCGACAACTCAATCGCCGACATGTATAAAATGAACCTGCCAACAGCCATCAGTCTGCAGGCCGATGTGAGGTTAGCCAAAGGCTTCTATTTCAATGTTTCGCCGTTTATCGCCCTGAACCGCGGCGCCGAAGATGTAAACAAAGTTCATTACCTCACAAACTGGAGTTTCACTCCCCGCATCGAAAGTAAATATTTCGGCCTATCCATACCCATACAGTACAACAGCTATAAACAAACGCATATTGGTGCCGGCATACGCCTCGGGCCGCTTTGGGTCGGATCGAACAATATCCTGAGCATCCTTGCCGGCAAGAAGGATATTTATGGTTTTAACTTCAGCATGCTTTTAAAAACGCCAATTCCTTACGGGAAGGTGCGCGACCAGGATAATGACAAAGTATCGGACAGTAAAGATAAGTGCCCCAAAGAGTATGGTGTTCTTGAACTTGCCGGATGCCCCGATGCCGACCTCGACGGCGTGACCGATTCACAGGATCAATGTCCGAATGAAGCCGGCCTTAAGGAACTCAATGGCTGCCCCGACCGCGATGGCGACGGTATTACTGACAGTAAGGACGACTGCCCCGATTTGAAAGGCCTTCCGCAGTTTAATGGTTGCCCCGACAGCGACGGCGATGGAGTTATCGATTCGAAGGACGATTGCCCGTATAATGCCGGACTTTCCGAATTAAGAGGCTGTCCCGACCAGGATGGCGACGGCATTATTGATAAGGAAGATAATTGCCCGACCGTGTTTGGCACACGCGAAAACCGCGGCTGCCCGTTTATTGACAGCGACGACGACGGCGTTAGGGACGAAGACGACCGCTGCCCGGGTATTAAAGGTTCCATTGAAAACAACGGCTGCCCTTATGTTGATACTGACGAAGACGGCATTCCCGATAAGGATGATGAATGCCCCACCATTGCAGGCACAGCAGTATTCCGTGGCTGCCCTGATACCGACGGCGACGGTATTTCTGACAAATATGATATGTGCCCCACCATTGCAGGTGTTGCTCAAAACAACGGCTGCCCCGAAATCAAAAAGGAAGAGCAGGAGATCATCAACACAGCCTTTGCCAATCTCGAATTTGAAACAGGCAAATCCATCATTCGCAGTGTTTCCTTCCCATCGCTTAATGAGCTTGCCAGGCTGCTAGTGAAACATCCTGAATGGAAACTTTCGCTGGCAGGCCATACCGACAATGTTGGCAAACCCGAAACCAATTTGGCTTTGTCGAAAAACAGGACGCTTGCCGTAAGTAAGTTTCTGCAGGACAGGGGAGTTGGAGCATCGAGGATAAAAACCGAATGGTTTGGCCCTGATAAACCAGTCGATACCAACAGCACTCCTGAAGGGCGGCAGCATAACCGCCGGGTCGAAATGAAAATCTTTTTTGAATAAATTCCAGCCATGAGTTCATTACCAGCCATTAATGATTTCCTGTCGCAGCCGGTGTGGGCGGTGGCAGGCGTTTCGCGCGACAAGAAAAAATTCGGCAGCTATCTTTACACAACGCTGAAAAAGCGTGGCCGCAAGGTTGTGCCAGTCAATCCAAACATGAGTGAATTCGATGGCGACGTATGCTATGAGAGCATCGAAAAACTGCCTTCCGAAGTCACCGGTGTTATAATTTGTACGCCACCGGCGGTTTCCAAAGGGCTTATCGCTGATGCCATTACACGCGGTATTAAGCATATATGGCTGCAACAGGGAGCCGAGAACAATGAAGTGCTTGACCGGTATCGTGACTCGGGTGTTATCCTGATCAGTGGTAAATGTATATTAATGTATGCCGAACCGGTTGATTCATTTCACGGTTTCCACAGGTTTTTTGCCAAACTCTTTGGCAGTTTCGGCAAATAGATGGAAGGTCCAGACGAATTGCAATGCCCATTCTGTACGGCGGAGTTTACTGAAAGCGCATTTTTAGCCGACAATAATTTTGTTGCAGTATATAATATCGCTCCGATACTGCCGGGGCACTCGTTGGTTGTACCCCGCCGGCATGCCGAAAGCCTGATGGATTTATCAGCAAACGAAGTTTCGGGATTCTTTGGTTTCGCCAGGGAAGCTACCAGGCAGCTGTTAAAAGCTTTTAACGGCGATGGGTTTGACTGGTCGTTGCAGGAGAAAGAGTCAGCAGGGCAGACGGTGGCACATTTGCACCTTCACATTGTTATAAGGCGAAAAGGCGATTTGGAAGAAACCGGCGATTGGTATCCGCTGGTGGAACAATCTGAAAACACATTGCTTGACAGTTTTAGCAGGAAGAAGCTTGATAATGAAGAATATAGGCTGATTACCAACCGATTACGAAAAATGGTATCGGGAGGAAAAAACCTATAGGAAGAATACGGAGACACTGGCTACTGCTACTATGGCGCCAATAAGTTCGCGGGTATGGAGTTTCTCTTTATTAATAATGAGTGAGGGCGGAATAATGAATACCGGTACCAGCGACATGATGGTTTGAGCTATTCCGGCACTGGTATGTTGCACTGCCATCAGCGAGAACGAAACTCCCAGGAATGGACCGAAAATTGAACCTACCAGCAGCCATTTCATTGCTTTACGATCCTTGATGACGAGCGGAAGCCCATTCCATTTCCTCAAAACGGTAAAGACAACAGCAAAGCCGGCAGCGCCTGCCAGTACACGTATCTGCGAGGCAGCAAATGGATCGTAGCTACCCATGCCGAGTTTACTTAAAACCAGCCCAATACCCTGTCCGGCAGCAGCGCCTATTGCCAGCACTATGCCCCTGGCCGGATGGACAAGTTTTGTGTTCCGGCGCTGATGGTTATCGCCAGGAGTGCGGGTAAAAACAACGATTGAAATACCTGCGAGTGTCAGCAACATACCCATCAGCGACTTCAGTGTGAGGCTCTCACCGAGAATAATCCATCCTGCCAAAGCTGCAAAAAGCGGCGCTAAGGTCATCAGCAACATCGAAACCCTTGCACCGATCAGAATAAATGACTGAAAAAGCAGAAAATCGCCAATAACAAACCCAATGAGTCCTGATAGAATGAGCCATAGCCAGTTGTGAGCACTGGCATCAACCGGCAAAAACAGCCCGCGATGGAAATATGAAAAAACGGCGAGCAAAATTGTGGCAGCCGTGAGCCGCAACAGGTTGAGATTGAGTGATCCTATGCGTTTGCCGGCTGTTTCGAACGAAAGGGCAGTGATTGTCCAGAATACAGTAGTGAGCAAGGCTGCAAATTCTCCGAGGTGGTGGTTCATCAACAGGGCAGAAAAGTGGGTGAAAAAGTTTTCAAACCTACTCAAATAAATGTTCAGCTGCCAGAAAAGATTTCGGAAATGATCGTAATTGTATAAAACTCACATATTCAGCATTTTAAATCAGAATGACTTAGAATTTATTCTTGCCGTAAAGTGAAATGTTCCCCTGGCAATGATTATATTTGCAATACCAACACACTCGTACAGGTGAACTGATATGCTCTTCGACGACCAGTATCGTACTATTGAAAAAGCTGCCGAAGGGCTTTTCCGCGACAAGGGAAGCAGGTTTATAAGCTATGCTATCCCCGTAAATACCGAAGCCGAAATAAAAGAACAACTCGAATTGCTCCGTAAAAAACATTACGATGCTACACATCATTGCTACGCTTTTGTACTCGGAAGTGAGAAATCGGCCTGGCGTATCAATGACGACGGCGAGCCTTCAGGTACTGCAGGAAGGCCAATCTACGGGGCTATTCAATCGGCTGACCTTACTAACATACTCGTTGTAGTTGTGCGCTATTACGGCGGAGTAAAGCTTGGAGTTCCGGGGCTCATCAATGCATACAGGACGGCAGCAAAGGAAGCCATTTCAAAAACAACAACATATACGAAATCGGTAAATGAGGTTTACAGACTTCAGTACGATTACGACCTCATGAATGATGTGATGAAAATTCTGAAAGATGAAGGTACTACGGTTATTTCAAGCGAGTTTGGCATGACTTGTGTAGTTGACTTTGCCATCCGGCGCAACGATTGTAATAAGATACTGCTAAGGTTCGAACGGTTGAATGGCTTAATAGTTAGCCACTTAAAGACAATGTAGTTTTTTTACTTGCCATACACTTGCTCGTTTTTGGTATTCTCCCATATACGACTAAAATTTTTAAAAATCAAGATTGAATAATTTTTTTTTTTCACTTTAATCGCTTGATTTTTGAACACTCAAATACAACACCTCGTACTTCTTTTTCTGCTATTTACTAAGAATCTGATCTATAAACGATTGACCAAACCTTAATAACCGGAAACGAGAAACCAATTACCAGTGATGAAAGATTTGCATGCCGAAGTCTGGGAAAACTGTTTAAAAGTAATCAGGGATAACCTGAATTATCAAAGCTTCAAAACATGGTTTGCACCGATTAAGCCTATAAAACTCGAAAACAATATCCTGACTATCCAGGTGCCCAGCCAGTTTTTTTATGAATGGCTCGAAGAACATTATATCACACTACTCAAAAAGACCATACGAAATGAACTAGGCCCTACCGGACGGCTGGAATACAGTATTGTGATGGAGGGCTCATATGCCAACGACCCTTATACAATAAAAATGCCGGCCAGCAACCGGAAAGCTACAAATAACCCGGCTGTAGCCATGCCCATTGACCTTAAGAACGGAAACGCAAAAGAAATACCCAATCCCTTTATTATACCGGGATTAAAAAAGATACAGGTTCATTCACAGCTCAACGAATCATATTCGTTTGATAACTTTATTGAAGGCGACTGCAACCGCCTGGCTCGTTCGGCCGGTTATGCCGTTGCATGCAATCCGGGGAAAACAGCTTTCAACCCTCTGTTTATATACAGCGCAGTTGGGTTAGGTAAAACACACCTCTCGCACGCAATTGGCCTTCAGGTTAAAAACAGCTTCCCTGAAAAAACGGTTCTCTACGTCGCCACCGAGCAATTTATCCAGCAATTTATCGATGCCGTCCGAAACAACAACCAGAATGACTTTCTTCATTTTTACCAGATGATCGACGTTCTGATTATTGACGATATTCAATGGCTTTCGGGAAAGGAAAAAACACAGGATGTTTTCTTCCATATTTTCAACCATTTACATCAAAAAGGGAAACAACTTGTTATAACCAGCGACAAAGCCCCTGTTGAACTCAAAGGCCTTGAACCGCGTTTGCTGTCGCGCTTTAAATGGGGACTTGCCGCCGATTTGCAGGTTCCCGACCTCGAAACACGTATAGCGATCCTTAAAAAACGGATATACAAGGACGGCATTGCCATGCCCGACGATGTGCTCGAATACCTCGCATACAGTATCACTACAAACGTTCGTGAACTCGAAGGGGCGCTCATTTCGCTCATGGCACAGTCGTCACTCAACAAAAAAGCTATCACCATTGAGCTTGCCAAGCAAATGATTGACAAGTTCGTGAAGAATACCGCCCGCGAAATCTCTATCGACTTCATCCAGAAAATTGTTTGCGATTATTTCGGCATCCCTGTTGATTCTATCAACTCTAAGACTCGCAAGCGCGACATCGTGCAAGCCCGTCAGCTGGCTATGTATTTTTCGAAAAAGCATACAAAATCGTCGCTCGCCGCAATCGGCCTGGTATGCGGCAATAAGGACCATGCCACTGTGCTTCACGCCTGCCGGACGGTGAACAACCTCATTGAAACCGATAAGCAGTTCAGGCTCTATGTTGAGGAAATAGAAAAGCGGATAAAGTTTTAGAACTGAAAGGAAATTTTGTGACTCCTGCCTGTGGCGGGAGTTTTTTTTTGCAACGGTTTCTAATATACGTTGCCTCCTGAAAACGCTAGGATGAAGAACACCAGGACCATCCCCCAAAAAACAATAGATACAATTCCTAAAACCATTCCGGCAACCGCAAGCCCACGCTGGCGTTTATTGAGGCCAATGGCCCCGAAGATAATGGCAACCGGAGCCAGGAAAAGAAACGAGGGATACAGGGAGATTATTCCGGTTACAAGACTTACAATACCGAAACCATTCATTTGCGACTTGTCTTTTTTCTGTTTAACAACGGTTTGTCCACTGGTGTTATCAGCAGGTTTTACCGTGTCGTCAGTTGGCTGAAAAGTGTTATAAGGTGCGTGATTTGAATTGATAATCAGCGGAATAGTCTTATTGCCTGAAACTGCATCAGCCAGCAACTGTTCATTGTTTTGACTGGCAGCAGCGAAATCGGAATGGCGCAAATGCAGCTCATTGCTGTTTTCTGAAGAGGCGAGCGGCAAATCAGCGGGTTGAATAACATCCGCTTTTAGATTGAGATCTGCATAACGTTGGGTTTCTGTTGTCTCAGAAGATAAATTTTGAGTAGAGGTTTCAGTATTTCGTGATAAGCCAGAGTGTTTTTTACCGTGGTAAGTTGGTGTGAGATCGCTTACCGGGTATGACGAAGTTCTCCTTTCTCCCGAACAGGAATACATACCTGTTATCGATGCTAAAGAACAGATTGCGAGGATAAGAAACCTTAAGTGATTGATTTTCATAATGCAACGGTTTAGGGATAATAAGTCGGTAAAAGAATTGGAACTATAATGTTTCAGTAATTTAGTTAGTTTCAATTTTATTAATGTTTGCATGGATGTAATTCTCCCATTTGGCCAATACAGCAGCCATATCGGCAGGAAGTTCCGTTTCAAAATACATCTCCTTTCCGGTTACCGGGTGTTTGAAGCCGATTGACTTTGCATGTAATGCCTGCCGTGGCAGTATTTCGAAGCAGTTGTTTATGAACTGCTTGTATTTCGAAAATGTGGTGCCTTTCAATATTTCATTTCCGCCATAACGCCCGTCATTAAACAGTGGGTGGCCAATATGCTGCATATGAGCACGAATCTGGTGTGTTCGCCCTGTTTCGAGGGTACATTCAACCAGTGTTACATAATGGAAGCGCTTTAAAACCTTGTAATATGTAACAGCTTCCTTGCCATATTTCCCGTCGGGGAACACATCCATTACCAGCCTGTCGCGGAGGCTCCTGCCAATATGGCCTTCGATGCGGCCTTCGTCATCGGCAAAATCGCCCCATACCAATGCAACATATTTTCTGTCAACTTTATGTTCAAAGAACCCGCGTGCGAGTATTGACTGCGATAATTCATTTTTGGCCACCAGCAGTAATCCCGAGGTGTCCTTATCAATACGGTGAACGAGATAGGGGCCTTCATCGATCGGAATTCCTTCATGCTGAAACCGGTATGCAAGCGCATGAACGAGTGTTCCCGTATAGTTGCCATGCCCGGGATGCACCACCATGCCGGCTTCCTTGTTTATCACCAGCAATTCCGTGTCCTCGTAAACCACATTTAAAGGGATATTTTCGGGAACAATGGTTGTATCGCGGGGAGGATATGCAAGCAGAATGGAAATTACATCAAGCGGTTTGACTTTGTAATTCGGTTTTACAGGTGATTCGTTCACCAGGATGTTGCCGGCATGAGCGGCATTTTGGATTTTGTTGCGCGAAGCATTCTGAATGCGTCCCATCAGGAACTTGTCGATGCGAAGCAACGCCTGGCCTTTGTCCACAACAAACCGGAAATGTTCGTACAGGTCGTTTTCATCGGCCTGCATTTCCTGAATGTCGGGATCGTCGCTCATGCCAGGGATATGAAAATTGTCAGTAGGAAATTATAATCCGTTGTGAAACCGATTGTTGTAATCTGCCATTATTTAAGCGAAGCAGGTAAATCCCTTTTGACAGGTTATCGGTTTGAAACGTCGGTTGGTACTCGTTTTTATGAATGAGCCTTCCCGAAACATCGAGCAGTTCGGTCGAAATATCGTCGGATACCTGCCATGTCTTGGGTAATTCAATATTGAAATAACTACCTGATACCGGATTGGGATACACTTTAAATGTAGTTGCCGCAGCAGGATCAGGTTTCGATAGCGGGTTTTCAAGGCCAACTATCGGCCTTAGCATCAGCGAACCGGCATGTTGCACATCGCTCATTTGCCAGTTGCCGGTAACATTGAAAAATCTTTGCTGATGTGAGTCGGTATAGCGGTCGAAGCCGAAATTCAGGTTGTCGATTGAACCCTGCTGCCATCCGATGTAAAATATCAATCCCGGAAATGTTGAATTGTCAATAACCACAGGCTGTTCAAACCAATACGTCTGAAATTTATTCAGGCTATCGGAATTCAGCGGAATTACATCTGCCATTTTGAGGATCACTTGTCCGGGTGCACCAAGGTAATCATTCCAGACCAGGAGATCGATGTACTGGTTGTTCGTTCCCGATAGGGTTTGATTAATATAGAACTGCATCGCACGCAGCGTATCGGCATCGTTGAGTTCAAACTTCACCGCATAGGAGCCTGCCGAGCCGTTGAGCCCGATACCGGCTTCGGCCGTGCCATCGTCATACGCGTAATAGTTGCTGAAAACCTGCGTGAACCTTATTGTATCGTTCTGTTTGATACTCAGATTCGGATCGGTAGTGATGTAATGTGTCGAATGAAAAACTACCTTTTGCTCGGCATCGGTGCCAATGGGATAGAACGAATTTACAGGCGGATGCGCAAAAGGTGTATAGTTTGAATATCCATATTCCGAAAACGGATAGATGGAGAAGTTGCCGGCATCATATTCTTCGTAAGGTTGTTGAGAATCTTTGCGTAAGTTGTACCCATACGAAATGTTGTGTGGTACATTGTCAATATTTGCTATGCGGATATCGAGCGTATCCTGCATTTCATTCAGAAAGTTTTTGCGGTACTGCCGGTAAGGCATTGCCTGGTAATTTCGCAGCAACGACGGTGCTTTATCGGCAAATGCAATATCTTTTATTGAAGTATCGTTCAATGAACGGCCTGTGTTAAGGTAAACAAGGTCAATATTCCATTGGTCGCCGTTGCTTTGCCAGTCGGGGACATAGCTGTTGGCCAGGCTGGCATAATTGCGGAAACGAAACCGGAAACCTTTCTTCAGGTATTTCTCCTTTGTTACAGGTATGAGTACCTGGCTAAAGTAGCCATGGTTCTTCACTGCGAATGTATCAACCTGCATACCTCCTCCTGTTGACCAGATGAGGTCCCATCGCGGAACATATGTTGTGTCATTTTCACCAAAAATGGTGTCGAAATTCAGGGGAGAATGAAATTCGAGCAGAAGCGAGTCCTTTTTAGCGGGCATTGCGCCACGTCCCTGGGGTTGATATACAAAGCTCAGGTAAACCGAATCGCTGGCGGCTAATGCCCTGGCAACAGGCGTAAAAATCGAATCAAGGCGAATGGGCTGGGAGGTTAGTTTATCGGCTTCAAATGGATATGATCCGGCATCAGCATACAAAGCGCCGGTTTCATCAATGGCATCAAGCGTTGCAACGCCAACAGTAAGGGCATTTTTTGCATAATCGGTGTTGACGAAAGCGTAATTATCGGCCCATCGTTCGGGCAGCGGCCAGATGGAGATGGTTGAAAAGTCATCAAAAAATGGGAGTTTTACGAATACGGTATCGTATGCGGTGGCGCTTTTCAGGCTTTTTTGCTGCTCGAATAATTTCTTGACCGCGATGTTGAAATCGAGGCCGGTAATCACTTCCTGCGCTCTGGGCGCCAAAACCGATGCGAGAAATATGAATAATAATATTGTGAACTTGATTTTCATCAGGTATGTTTAATATTCAGGTGTAACAGTATCATTTTGAATGGTGTCGATTACAAGCTGATCGATGTACGTATCGAAATCGAACGAAGATCCCGACTTATATACCATACTAACCGACGATGCAGCTTTTACTTGCCGGCCGTAAGCATAAGCCGGAATTTGTTCATAAACCCTGGCATCAAGGCTGTCGCCGTCAATAAATTCTTCATTCCCTACAAGCAACCCGAGCCGTTGCAGTTCAACCTGGGCTTCGGCGCGAGTTTTCCCGATAAGGAAAGGAATCTGGAAAGTTCCTGTTCCCATTCCCGAACCTACTACCAAATCAATACTTGAACCCTTGCTGATGGAGGTGCCGGGTTGCAGCGACGAGCCTTTGAACGACATGCGCAGCACCATGTTTTTTGCAATATCAGGCGCCATTGCAACATTGCCGAGCCTGAGGCCATAGGTTTGTAAAAGGGCTTTTGCCTGCCTGAGCGAAAGATCAACCAGGTCGGGCATTTTCACTTTTTCGGGCACGGTTCCAACAACTGACATATAAATAATGCGGCCGGGTTTTACAATGGAGTGTTCAGGCGGGTCCTGCATCAGTATGGTGCCCGGTTTCTTTGACAAATCGAAGATTGAATCGACCACCAGGAATTCAAAATCGCGGCTCGATTCCAGTTCCTGCGCCTGCGCCAGCGTGAGCCCCATGTACTTCGGCACTTCAACAACCGATCCGTGCCGTGTGTATTGTTTGAGGATCATCAGCGTAATCCATGCCATTACGAGGGTTATCAGCACCGAAAGGAGGAAATGCCTTACAAACTTTCGGGTTGTAATAAACTGGATGAAATTCATAGGTTATTCACGGAATTTCCGGTGTAGCGGTTCAGAACTGGCCCTGCAGGTTATAACTTCCAAAACGCCTGATTATTGTCTGTTTTGTGCAAAGATATGAATTTCTCAGCCTGCCGGTATGCGTGTTTTGTCATTACCTTTGCCGTCGTTTAACCGGAAACGGTGTTTCAAACTACTGTTATGAAAGCTAAGAAGAATATAGCCCTGCTCATGGGCGGCGATTCAGGCGAATTTGAAGTTTCGGTATCGAGTGCTGCCGTGATCAGGAAAAGCCTAGATGAATCAAGGTATAACGTATTTCCTATCATGGTTCGTGCCGGCGAATGGATTTACCTGCCCGACAGCAAAACCGGAATTCCGGTGGATAAAAACTCCTTTAGTGTGCTGGCACATGATAACCGTATTTTTTTTGATGGCGCATTCATCGCAATTCATGGCACGCCCGGCGAAGATGGCAGGTTGCAGGGCTACCTCGATATGATGCATGTACCATACACGAGTTGCGACCTTACTACATCAGCCATTACTTTCAATAAATATTTCTGCAACGACCTGGCAGTGAAATATGGAATGAATGTCGCCGAAACAGTCCTCATCAGGCATATGCAAAGCTGGAGTGCCGGCGAGTTGATTCAAAAAACAGGGTTGCCGTGCTTTGTTAAACCGAATAAATCGGGATCGAGTTGCGGTGTTTCAAAAGTGTATGACGCCGGTGAACTGGCTACTGCTATTGATAAAGCTTTCGCCGAAGACGACGAGGTGCTTGTGCAGCAATACATTAAAGGGCGAGAGCTTGCCTGCGGTGTGTTCAGGCATAAAGGCGAGATTGTGGTGCTGCCGGTTACCGAAGTGATCTCGAAGAAGGATTTTTTTGATTACGAAGCCAAATATACCGAAGGCATGGCGGAGGAAATCACGCCTGCATCGCTCACCGGAACGGAACTTGCCGAATGTAACCACATGACGGCTTACCTTTACGAAAAGTTCAACTGCAAAGGAGTCGTGCGCTTCGATTATTTTCTTGACAACGGAAAGCTTTGGTTTCTCGAAGTAAACACCGTGCCGGGGTTCTCCGAAGGCAGCATTGTACCGAAACAGGCAGTTGCAGCAGGTTACAGCCTCAGTGAATTTTTCAGCATTTTAATTGAAGAAGCACTGGCCGGTACAAAATAGGGCAGGAGCCGAATCCGTTTATCAGTCGAAAGTTTGTTTCAGGAACAAGGCGAGTTTACCGGCAGCAATAGCCCGGTGGCTGATCGTATTTTTTTCGGCCAGCGACATTTGAGCAAAGGTTGTGTCGTAGCCATCAGGTACAAAAACCGGGTCATAACCAAAACCTTTGGCCCCGCGCATTTCACTAATAATTGTTCCATTAACATGCCCTTCGAAGAAGTACTCTTTATCACCCGTAATCAGTACTATTACAGTTCGAAACCGTGCTGTGCGATTTGTAATTCCATTGAGCTCATCAAGTAGCTTGACCATATTGGCCATAAAATCGTGTCCGTCGCCGGCGTATCGTGCTGAAAATACACCAGGCCTTCCGCCAAGGGCATCCACTTCGAGGCCGGTATCATCGGCAAAGCAATCCAAACCGAATTTGTTCTTAATATACCGGGCTTTTATCAGCGCATTTCCCTGCAATGTATCGGCAGTTTCGGGAATGTCGTCATAACAGCCTATTTCGGCCAGACTTTTAATAACGAAATGGTCGCCGGCAAGGTGGCGGATTTCCTCCAGCTTGTGCTTATTGTTGGTGGCAAAAACTATTTCTTTCATTTTCTCAGTTAATCTCCTTCAGAATTCACTTGAAACTTTAAACTTCAAACTCCTATCACTCATTATGATACGCTTCATTCCTGATAATGGTCATAGCGCGGTAAAGTTGTTCGGCAAAAATCAGGCGAACCATCTGGTGGGTGAAAGTCATCAGCGAAAGCGACAAGGTATAGTCAGCCCGCTTTTTTATCTCATCCGACACCCCATAAGCACCGCCAATCATAAAAACCAGCTCTTTGATGCCCGAATTGGCCTGTTTTTGAATAAATCCGGCAAAGCTCACCGAAGTATGTCCACTCCCACCTTCGTCGAGCAGCACTAATTTGGAGTTTTGAGGCAATTTTTTCAGCAAAATTTCAGCTTCCTTTTCTTTGACCTGCAGCGGAGTGAAATTCCGCCGGTCTTTGATGTCGGGCAATTCAACCCAGTTTACCGGTATATAGTGCTTCAGCCGTGATGTGAATATTTCAATGCCCTGCCGGATGTATTCTTCGCCGGTTTTACCAATCATAAGGACAGTTAAATTCATTGCAGGTTCAAATAGGGGTGAGCAAAGTGCCAAAGATAACCAACGATTATAAGTTGATGCTTCGGGAAACATAATTTTAGCACTTTGGTTCGATTTTTGTAATTTTGTTAACAGTCAAACTTCGAAATGAAAAAGATAATCACACTCCTTACAATAATCCTGGTTGGTATTTCAGCCCCTCAATTGCATGCTACCACAAAGGTTACAGGGGTTCTCGAAAGTGTTGCCGCAGCAATACGCACAGGCAATTCAAAAGAACTGGCCAAATATTTTGCTTCAACGGTTGAGATTACCCTTCCCGAAAAAGACGGCTCGTTCAGCAAAGTGCAGGCCGAAATGGTAATGAAGGACTTTTTTACAAAGAACATTCCCTCTTCATTTTCAGTCAATCAGCAGGGCAATTCAACAGGCGGCTCACAGTTTATGATTGGCTCGTATAAAAGCGGCAGCCGTGTTTTTCGTACCTATGTTTTGTTTAAACCGGTAAACGGACAACTGTTCATACAACAGATTGAGTTCGAAACAGAATGATTATAAGGCTTTGGTTGTTATCTTTGCGTTTTATAATTGAAACAAAGTGACAATCAGGCAGATTATTTCCGAAGCCCTGCGCGAAGACATAGGCAGTGGCGATCATACATCCCTTTCTACCATTCCGGCCGACGCCAGAGGTAAAGCACGCCTGCTGGTTAAGGAAGACGGCATACTTGCCGGGGTTGATGTTGCAATGGAGGTGTTCAGGCAGGTTGATCCTGATATAAAAGTGAATGTTTTCATCAACGATGGCGCCGTGATCAGAAAAGGAGACATTGTCTTTGAAGTCGAAGGGCGCTCTGTTTCGCTGCTCACAGCCGAACGCACAGTGCTTAACTTTATGCAGCGCATGAGTGGAATTGCGACTCAAACCAATAAGATGGCAGCAAGGCTGGAAGGACTGCATACAAGGGTACTCGATACACGCAAAACCACACCCGTACTTCGTGAAATCGAAAAACTGGCGGTAACAATCGGCGGAGGTTACAACCACAGGTTCGGGTTGTACGATATGATCCTTATCAAGGATAACCATGTTGATTTTGCCGGTGGTATCGTTAAGGCGATAGATGCGACACATAAATATCTGACAGATAAAAGATTAAATTTGAAAATCGAGATTGAAGTTCGCAATCTTGATGAACTGCAACAAGTGCTGAACAGGGGAGGTGTTGACCGCATTATGCTCGATAATTTTGACTATGATACTTTGCGTGAAGCTGTGAAAAGGATTGCAGGAAGGTTCGAAACTGAAGCATCCGGCGGCATCAACGAAGATACCATCAGGCAATATGCCGAATGCGGAGTTGATTTTGTATCGGTAGGAGCGCTTACACACCATATCAGCAGCCTCGACCTCAGTTTAAAAGCCGTTAAATAAACGATTGTGTCGCTCGTAACAAACTTTCGTCAGAAACAGGATGGCCTGCAGCGGTATGCAAGGCTTTTGATGCTGCGATTTGTAAGAAGCGACCTTGTTACCACAACTGTCAGGATATCGCGCAAGCTGGTTTTGCCGGGTTTCAACAAAATGCCGCTTTACGATGTGCTTGCCTTTTTTATCAGGGGTTTAATGAAGGGTTCGCTCAGTATGCGGGCTGCGGCGTTCTCATACAATTTCTTCCTGGCAATTTTCCCGGCGATCCTGTTCTTTTTCACCCTGATCCCTTATATTCCGATTACCAACTTTCAGGATTCGTTGCTTGAACTGATGAAGTCTTTTATTCCCCAAAAAGCATTTGGGACAGTAGAGGGTACACTCTTTGATATAATTAAGCAACCACACAGCGGATTGTTGTCACTTGGTTTTTTGCTTGCTTTATATTTTTCGACCAACGGCATACATAGCCTCATCATTTCGTTTAACCAGTCGTATCATGCTATCGAAGACCGTTCATGGATTATGCAGCGGCTCGTTTCAATTTTGCTGGTTATCATCCTCTCCATCCTGTTGATTCTGGCCATTGCATTGCTCACCGTAGGGCCGATTGTACTTGACTGGTTTGTAAAGCATGGCCTATTGCGTGGTTCAGGTTATTATTTGATACTTGCCGGTAAATGGCTGATAACGGTTGGATTACTCTTTTTTGCATTCTCGTTTCTATATTACCTGGCACCGGCTGCCAAGAGCAGGTTCAGGTTCATTTCGGCAGGTTCCACGCTGGCTTCGCTACTCACAATTTTGCTATCTTTCGGTTTTAACTATTATGTGAACACCATGTCGCAGTATAATACGCTATACGGATCCATCGGCACACTTATTATTGTAATGGTCTGGATATACTTCAATGCTATGATCGTGCTTATAGGCTATGAGTTGAATGTGAGCATTCAGAATGCGCGCAGGAAAATTGCCGGCTGAAACTACTTTTCGCTTTTCGAAATCGCATTCATAGGTTCAGAGTCAACACTGAACTGTTTAGTTCCTGATCCGTATTATGGATTTCTTATTCTGTCGCAGGAACTTATTGCCCGAATTACCGCATTCACCCGCCATTTTTCGGCGTTTACCGATTACCAGGTTCTATTTGGTAACTATTCGGCTTCGATATCGTCATAATATCCAAACAGCGCTGAAAATAATTTTCAGATAATATCAAGATTATCTGAATGTAAACTAATAACAACAATTCCAAACCTGAACAATGAAACCATACAGATACTTGACCATTACGCTTGCAGCAGCCCTGGTGTTCATTATAAATAGCGCCTTTGCTGAAGCCGAATCCAACACGCCCAAAACAGGAACCATCACCGGCAGGGTAATCGATGCCTTATCGATGAAACCCATGGAATATGTAAATATTGCCGTTTACAAAATGGCTGATTCATTGCTGCTTACCGGTTCCATCACTACTACCGAAGGTAGTTTCAGTATCAATAAGCTTCCCTACGGCGATTATTACCTCAAAATATCCTTCCTTGGATTTAATGAACTTAAAACCGGGAAAATCGCCATCAGCCAGGCAACACCAGTTAATAACCTTGGTGATATAAAACTCACGGCCTCGCAGTATGACCTTGGCGCTGTTTCGGTTACAGCCGAAAAATCGAAAGTTGAGTATCAGATTGATAAGCGCGTGATAAATGTTGATCAGCAGACAGTTGCTAAAGGAGGTTCGGCAGTGAATGTACTCGAAAATACGCCTTCGGTACAGGTTGACCCCCAGGGTAACCTCACACTGCGGGGGAGTTCTGATTATATCGTGCTTATCGACGGTAAACCCTCAGCCATAAAGGGCAGC
>JAKLFM010000048.1:20662-26471 GCA_022711175.1 Bacteroidota bacterium
GATGCGCTCAAGCAAATCAATGCCGCATCAATTAAGCAGATCGAAGTAATCACAAATCCTTCGGCAAAGTATGATGCTGACGGTCAGGCCGGAATCATTAATGTCATCAGGAAAAAAGAAGCCCTGCAGGGACTCAGCGGCTCGCTCAATACTTCGCTTGGCACAACCGACAAATATACTGCCAATGGTTTGGTGAACTATCGCTCAGGCAAAGTGAATGTGTTTGCAGGAGTTGATTTTGCCGATAACATTTACCGCGGTGACCTGGAACTTAATAATATCAGCTATCTCGAAAGCGGAAAACAGGTGTTGCAGGAGACTGTGAATCAGTTCTATAACAATGATAACCTTTCAGGAAAAGGTGGAATTGATTATGACCTCAACGATAAAAACTCTTTCTCACTGTCGGGCAGCTATGGCGAACAAGGCTACGATCAGGGTACAAACGCCAGGTATTACAGCCATTTCGAAAATCCGGAACTCCAGTTTCATAACTCCAGTTCAAATTACCTCGATGTTACCGGCAGGGTTACCTCATTCAATGCCGATTACCTTCATAAATTCGCTGATAACCATACACTTTCGGTTTCGGGGTACTATTTCAGGTGGAACGGACGCGACAAGAATACGCTCAATGAGCTCATTACTGATGAATTTTACCAGGAAACAGGAACCAAATCAAAGCTTGATTATGTGAAGGACAATCACAATTTCCAATATCGGTTAAATGTGGATTACAAACGCCCGATCAAAGCAGGTGTGCTCGAAACCGGCTTTCAGTACCGCTATGAATACCGTTTTGAGGATATGCTCTTCAGAAACTACAATGTAGCTATCGATGAATGGAATACCAACGATGACTTTACCTATGTGCTTGATTATTACAACGATATTTACTCAGGATATGCTACTTACTCGGGAAAACTTGCGGGAGTCGGATACATGGCCGGTTTGCGCACTGAATATTTCCAGCGTGAAATCACCTTTACCAACGACCCCCTGACATACAAATTCGACAAGTTTATGCTCTATCCGAGCCTTCATTTATCAAAAAGCCTCAAGGACAAACACCAGTTTCAGGCCAGTTACAGCAGGCGTATCAATCGTCCGCAACCCTGGGTGCTGAATAAAACCCCTAATTTTATTGATCCCTACAATATTTTCAAAGGCAGCCCTTACCTGGAACCTGAGTACACCGACGCTTTTGAACTCAATTACCGCTTTGTCCAGAAAATTGTGACGCTCTCGGTACAAACCTATTTCAGGAACACGACCAACAGCCTCAATACTTCGCGCACACTGGGTACCGACGGGGTCATGATTCATGAGCTGATAAACGCCGATAACCAGCAATCGTACGGTGTTGAGACCGGCCTCGATTTCAACCTTGCCAAATGGTGGCAACTGAGTACCGGGTTTAACCTGTACCATTACTCTATTGAGGCAGTGATTGATAATTCGAGATCAAACAGGAGTACCAACTCATGGGATGCCCGCATGATCAGTAATTTCACACTAAAATGGGGCACCAGGTTTCAGGGAGTGGTGTATGTTCAGGGTGCAGGTATTGATGCTTCAGGTAATTCGGGCAGCTTTTATACCGTAAATCTTGCAGCAAATCAGCCACTTATGAAAGGCAAGGCCAATGTTGGATTGTCAGTCGAAAACCTTTTCAACTCCATTAAGTTCCATTATACCGCTCAGAGCAGCAGGTTCAGCAACGATTATCTTATACGTGCCGAAGGCCCGGTGGTAATGTTAACAGCTTCATACTCTTTCAATAATTTCCAGAACAAACAGCGCGGCAGGGCCGATGATACAAGCTTTAAAGGAGGCGGCGCATTTTAATATCAACACGTTGCTGTAATCACAAAACCTGCTTTGATTCAAGGCAGGTTTTTTGTTTGTTGATCAATTCGTTTATTTTCGCCGGTTCATTCTGTCGCTATGACCACCCATTTCACATCTGCAGGAACCAGCCGCATACACGTTGTTGATGCGCTGAGGGGATTCGCCATTATGTCCATCATGCTGCTTCACAACATTGAGCACTTCGACTTTTATTACTTTCCTCAAAACTTGCCCGAATGGATGAAGATGCTTGACGGGATCATCTGGAAAGTGATGTTTTTCCTTTTCTCAGGAAAGTCGTATGCCATTTTTGCTATCCTTTTCGGGCTTACCTTCTATATTATGTTCAGCAACCAGGCAAAAAAAAGGCGTGATTTCAGATGGCGGTTCCTATGGAGAATGTTCATACTGCTTGTTTTCGGTATAATCAACTCGGTTTTTTATGAAGGCGATATTCTTGCCTTTTATGCCGTACTGAGTGTTGTGCTTGTTCTCACTGCCAGGTGGAGCGACAAAGCTGTAATGGCCATTGCATTACTGCTTCTGCTTCAGCCACTCGAATGGATAAAGCTGGCCGGAATTATGAACGATCCGGGTTATGTTGATCCGGGTTACTTGTCATACAAATACTTTGAAAAAGCTGCGCCGTATGTAACCGGTAAGTCATTTATCGACCTGGCCGTCGGAAATTTAACCAATGGCAGATGTGCTGTGGTACTTTGGAACAATGAGGCCGGGCGCTATTTCCAAACTCCCGCGCTCTTCTTGTTCGGATTGCTGATTGGTCGTAAGAAACTCTTCATATACAACGAAGCAAATCTAAAGTTCTGGAAAAGAGCGTTATGGGCATCGGTTGTCGCTTTCATTGTGTTTTTCTCGTTTAAACTTACCATGCCGCAACTTATTCTGCGCGAAGCTGTAAGAACCAAACTGGATATGATCATTACCACTTATTCCAATTTTGCATTTACCATGTTGCTGGTATCTTCCTTTGTACTTATTTACCGGATTGCAAAAGTAAATGCCGTACTTGGCAGACTTGAGCCTTTTGGCAGGATGAGCCTTACCAATTACATTACACAATCAATGCTTGGTGCCGTGGTTTACTATGGATTTGGATTTGGGCTTTACAAATATACAGGCGCTACATACAGTTTGCTGGTTGGCATACTGTTGTTCCTTCTTCAATACCGGTTTTGCCTGTGGTGGATGAAAAATCATGCCCGCGGCCCGCTTGAAGAATTATGGCATCGCATCACCTGGATTGGTGTGAGGTAATGCAAATGCCTCCATTTTTCTTAACTTTGAAGTGGTTAAGGTTTCTGTTGTGAAGAATCTCCTTTTTTTACCTTGTTTTCTGCTGTTGCTGATTTCAGGTTGTAACCCCGATAGTGAGCCGGTACCTTCGTCAGGCGAAAGGACTTTCGATTGGTCGGGCTTTACATGGATTGTCAAAGACTCCGATGGCAAGTTTGTAGGGCCAGGGGCTAACCGGTTTTCTGACAGTACTACGAATGTTTGGGTTGATGCTGATAACAATCTGCACCTGAAAATCACAAAATCGAACGGAAAATATTACTGTTCAGAAGTTTATACCTGCGAAACCGTTTCATACGGCTTGTATGTTTTTAAACTGAAAAGCAGGGTCGAGTTGTTGGACCGGAACATTGTGCTTGGGCTGTTCACCTGGAACGACAGCAATTGTTACTCCAACACCAACAGCGAGATTGACATCGAATTTGCCCGTTGGGGAAACGCTGCAAATCCTAACGCATTGCTTTTTTCGGTTCAGCCAACCAATGGCGGCGGTTATGCTGAGCGCACCCGTTCCTTCCCAATCAGCCTGAAACAAAACAGGTCGGTTTACTCGTTTTCCTGGATGCCAGATAAAGTGAACTGGTCTGCGTATCAGGGCTTGTACGATCCTCCGCCGTACAGCGACCTTATTGCCGAATGGGAATACGATACAGCCGATATTGCAAACATACCGCGCGGTGGAAGCTGGTGCAACTCGCTGCCGATAAAAATACCTGACCCCGAAACCAATACGCGGATTCACCTTAATCTGTGGCTGTTCGATAAGAACTACAACGGGTATGGTGATGCACCTTCAGATGGCGGCGAAGCAGAGGTTATCATACAGCAAGTGAGTTACATACCTTCGAAATAGATGAAAACTGTCCTGATCACAGGCGGCACCGGGCTCATAGGCCGCCAACTGAGCAAGTTGCTATCCGTGAAAGGATATGCAGTATCCATTTTTACCACTTCGGGCCGCAGTTCGGATGGTTTCAAATGCTTCCGTTGGGATCCTTCATCGGGAACAATGGATGCACAAGCTGTTGCAGAAGCTGATTACATCATCCATCTTGCCGGGGCAAATATCGGAGAGAAGCGCTGGAGCCAGGACCGGAAAAGAGCGATTGTTGACAGCAGGGTTAAATCCGGCGAACTGCTGTTCCAGGCGTTCCTGAAAAATCCCGGCAGGCTAAAGGCTTTCGTAACCGCTTCGGCAACAGGTTATTACGGTGCCGTCACCTCTCAAAAGATATTCACCGAAGACGATGCGCCGGAAAGCGATTTCCTGGGAGAAACATGCCGCCGCTGGGAAGAAACTGCAGGGCTGTTCGAAAATGCAGGAATAAGAACTGTGAAAATACGTACCGGCATAGTGCTCGACAAAACCGACGGGGCGCTTGCCCGATTGCTGGTGCCCATGAGGCTTCATGTTGGTTCGGCACTTGGCAGTGGCAGCCAATTTATGCCCTGGATACATTTGAACGATATTTGCGGCATCTATCTCAAAGCCATCGAAGACGTTGCGATGAAAGGCGCTTACAACGCTGTTGCCCCTCAGCACACGACGAACCTTGAATTCACCGCTGCAGTGGCGAAGACCTCTGGCAGAACGCTCTGGTTCCCGAATGTGCCGGCTTTTGTTCTGAAAGCCATTTTTGGCGAAATGTCGGCTATCATCCTCGAAGGCAGCAGGGTTTCGGCAGATAAAATAATGAAAGCAGGCTTTAATTTCGAATTTCCCGAATTAAACCCTGCTTTGGAAAATCTGCTTAATGAGAAGCAGAAAGCGTGAATCGCAATTTCCTGTCTTTCTTATTTAACCGTAACAGTCACTTTGTCAGCAATGTGCAAAGCGGTTGTGATGGTGTTCAGGTCGGTGTATAGGTTGCCGTTATCGCCTGAATAATGGCTGTGACCTACCGGTTTAAGTTCAACCGCGCTGCCGGGCTTTTGAATATCAACTACTGCTGAATAAACCACTGCCGGCTGGCATGAAGTCTTATATTCAAAATTGTCGGGGTATTTGTTGTTAGTCCAGTATTCGTTCCAGTCCCATGTTTGGTTTATCTCCATGAATACTTTCACATAACGTGCGGTTTCCTTGTTGGCACGGGTTTCGAGGGCGAAATTGCCTGCCGGCGTGGCCCCGGTATAGGCATCGGGCAATGGATTCGACTGGTCTGGTATATAGTTGACCATTCCCTTTGCAGTTCCCGCTTTGTGCGACCAGTTAGGCAATGCTGCCGGCCTTTTTACCTGGCCGGGTTTCCACTGTCCGCCTGATTTGTCGCCGTAGGTAAAAGTTCCGCTGCCAAACGACCGGGTTACAAAAAGTGTTTGTATGAACTTACCGGCAGTATCCTCGATCCATATGGCGAACGTAGGATGGTTGAATGCTTTACCTTTTTCAAAGGTGATTTCCATAACCTTACCGGTTCCATTCATATTTGATGATATTTTTTCGGTGGCTGCTTCACCGGTCGCGGTGGCCTGTTTCGACGGTTTGCATGAAAATGAGACAGACATTACTAGAGCGGCCATCGCCAGGGAATATGCAGCTGTTTTTATATTGATCTTTTTCATTGTGCTATTTGTTTAGAGTTCAATAATTATGCCCAGGGTAGGCAGGACTGTACCCGATTCCGAAGGCAGGTATTTG
>JAKLFM010000049.1 GCA_022711175.1 Bacteroidota bacterium
ACATGGGCAACTGCCGACGCTACTACCAACCGCACCTTTACCGTTTCGGGCAAATCAATTACAGTGCGTACAAGCAACTACGCCACTTTTGCCCTGGATACCATTCCGGCAGGTTACGGCACCATACTTGGTATTCTGAGCTCTTTCAATGGTACACCACAGCTCACCATCCGCGATACGAGTGATGTGAAGGATTTTTCAGGAGTACTTCCGCCATCAGCCGAATTTGTTTATCCTGCAAACGGACTCACTGCTGTTTCAAGTATTGATGAGAAGTTTGATGCTGCTGTTGCCAGTACCGATATAGCCATCGAAGGTTGGACAAACAAAGCTGCTGCCGGCTCACGCAACTGGCAGGGAAAAACTTTCCAGAGTGAAAAATATGCCCAGGCTTCTTCGTACAACAGCACCGACGCCGAAAACAAGCCCTGGCTTATCACTCCCCCGGTTGTTTACAACTCAACCCTAAAACTCTCATTCAAATCGCAAAAGGCATATTTTGTAACCGACCAGCTTTCGGTATGGATTCTTACCAATTTCACCGGTGACGAAAGTACTGCAACATGGACGAAGGTTAATGCTACACTTGCCGGTGCTTCCGATCCTGATTATACATGGGTAGCTTCAGGCGATATAAACCTTTCGGATTATGTAACTGCCGGTTATAGCGGGAATATTTATATCGGCTTCAAATACGACGGCACCCAGACGAACACATCCACCTTCTGTATTGACGATATTAAGGTAGGCACCGGTGGTGGAGGCGGAGGCAGCACCACGTTCCTCGATGAAACTTTTGCAACCGGTCAGGGTGCATTCACCACACAGAGTGTCATCGGCGACCAGGTTTGGGCATGGGATACCTACAAATACATGAAAATGTCAGGGTATTATAGCAGTGCAAGCCATCAGAATGAAGACTGGCTTATTTCGCCGGCAATGGATCTCAGCTCAGCTGCAAATGCTTCGGTCAGTTTCGATCATACCATAAATAAGGGATTACTGGCAAACCTGCAAACCAATCATACACTGTGGGTTTCGAAGAACTATACTGATGGTGCGCCAAGTACGGCAACATGGGAGCAGATAACCATCACTACTTATCCTGCAGGAAACAACTGGACTTTCGTTAACTCAGGGTTGTGTACTATTCCTTCCTCCTATATGGGACAATCCAATGTGCGTATCGCATTCAAATATCTATGTTCCGATGCTGAATCGGCAAGCTGGGAAGTGAAAAATGTTAAAGTAGCTCAGCAATAGGAACTTACACTTCTTTGAGAGAATAAAGGCACGGCAGCAGTCCGTGCCTTTATTTTTATAGTGGTTCAGAAGTTTTGAACCCATGTGGGTAGCGGAAAACCGAACAAAGATCCCGGACAGGTATTGATGGTTATGGACAGGATGGCTTATAACCCTGTCAGGGTTTAAAACCCTGACAGGGTTAAGTTAAATTTTAACAATTATATTCCTAGAAGGCTTTAACCCTGACAGGGTTCAGTTATATCTAATAGTTTTAAATTATGAAATTTTTAACCCTGTCAGGTTATTGAACCCAGGTGAAAGTGGAATAGTTCAGCTCACAAAATAGTATAGACGCGATTGTCTTTCAGCAAGTTAAAAATAGAAAACGGGGTACATACAGGCACCCCGTTCTGAGTTTCTATAAAAAGACTTTTAGAATGGGCAGCATTCCATTTCGCGGTAGCGGGTTCCGCGGTAACTCGGCGCGAATCCGCCGCCGCCATCGCCAAACAGGCTGAAGTTGTCGAATTCGAAAATGAGTGATATTTCGTGCGAAGCTTTTGCAGCAGTCCTTAGCTCAGTGATAATGTAATCATAGGTGTACATGATCTTTAAGCGGGTATCGCGGTTGAAGGGTGCGTTTACACCCACCGAAAACATGGCATCGTTTGCTTTAAAAAGGTCGAAAGTTTGGTTACGGAACCAAACTCCAAAGTAAATTGACGATTTCAATACATTGACACCAACCGAGTAGGTTGAGAACTCCGATTGCTTCTCATAAATGAATCCCGGATTGAACTTAAAAGCTCCTGAGTTGCGATAATTACGGTATGAAGAGCCGCGGCCCTGCTCCATTTCAAGTACAAGATCACCGTTAATAACCAGTTTGCGAGGTAATGTGGCAGTAAGTCCGAGGAATGATTCGTTGGGAGTAAAAGCATGGTGAAGTGCAGCGCCAATGGTTCCCTGGATAGCTGAGAAGCTCCATCCGGTTTCGGCAAAACGATAAACGCCACCAACCGAAAAGTCGGGATAGGTGACATTGTTTTTATCCGGTGCTTCAAAGTTGGTAGGGTAAATATTGCCGTATCGTGCGTTTAACTGATCGGTAAATACGAGATGATCCCAGTCAATGGTTTTTTGTACAAACGATACAAGGAAACCAACCTGGGCAACCATGTTTTCCTGCAGGGGAACACGTGCGGCAGTACCAAGTCCGACGGTGTTGGCTTTTATCATACCTGTACCGGCTTTGTCGGACAGAACCAGCATGCCCAGTCCGCCTGAACCCGGAATTCCGCGTTCGGCAACATCCATCGAGAAACTGTATGTTTTAAAATCGGTAGGCAAGCCTGTCCATTGGTCACGGTAGTTAAACCTTGCTCTGTACCCCTGGTTGAGCCCGATATATCCCGGATTGTAGTAAATGGGATTGTTGTAGAACTGCGTGAAATGAGGATCTTGAGCTTTGAGGCTTAAAACCGATACCAATGCAAGCATAAGTAAGGTCGCAGGTAAAGTAATTCGACTGAACAAAGAATATCGTTTCATTGCATTATGGTGTTTGGCATACAGGGCTTTTATCATATTTATTGCCGGATAAGCCTTTGGTGATACTAAAAGGCCGGAATAAAGGAGGATAAAAGTACAACATTTTTTTACTTTTTATTTTTTTATCGGATTAATGTTAGAGTTCCGGTATCTGTTTGAGGCAAAGTTGTATTATCACCAACGTTTATCCCGTCCCATTTCGTGCCGTCAGTGAAGATTGCACGGGCTCTCCACATGTACACACCCGACTGAACAGGTACGCTGTTGAGGGTTCCATCCCAGCCTTCGACGGGCGAGCCGTTCTTATCAAGTTTCTCTGACGACCAGATTACATTCCCCCAACGGTCGAAAACTTCAATATGATACTGTTTGAGGTTCATCCCCACAGGTTTAAAGAGCCTTACTTCTTCATGAGGATCGTCGGGCGAGAAGGCATTGGGTATGTACAGCCCTTTAAAGGTGAGTTCGTAGTTCATCTCAAGGGTATCGGCGCAATTCTGGCCGTTCCAGGTTATGAGTTTTATCGTGTACGAACCTGCTTTATCGTAAGCCGTTACAGGGCTTTCGGCATATGAGGTTTTACCGTCGCCGAAATCCCAAAGGTAATTAGTGCCATTGAGTGTGCCATTTTCCAGCTTAACCTGTCCCTGGGTATTGTCATAGTTATCCTTAATAACAAAGGCAGCAACAGGACTGCTGTTTACAGCCACCTGCTGGCCTGTTTTGCTTTCACAACCATTTTGATCTTTCACTGTAAGTTCGGTATAAAACAATCCGGCATGTGAAAAATCAAAAGATGGATTTTCAGCAGTTGCGGCGCCAATAACTGCTCCGGCATCATCATGGAAGTACCAGTTCCATGACTTCAATGGTGCTGATGCGGTATCTGATTCATCAATAAACTTAACCGGGTCACCATCGCATGAACTCAGCCAGTTAAACGATGCAACAGGGCTGGCAAATACATTAATGGTATGAACAATGGTATCGGTACAGCCCATGGTATTGCAGGCTATCATTTTCACATCGTAACCACCGGCTTCAGAATATAAGTAGGTCGGGTCAGTTGTAGATGTTGTATCGCTGTTCGATGTATGATCGCCAAAGTTCCAGGTGTAACCGGTAAGATTCACTCCATTGCTGTTTGTGGTGTTCTTAAACTCCGAAGTATTGGTGAGGCAAACATCGCTCCATACAAAAGCGGCCTTTGGTGCAGCATGCACTTTAAGTGAGCGTGCACTCGTATCGGCAGCAATTATTCCACCCACCAGTTGAGTGTTTACAACCAGCCTCACTGTGTATGTTCCGGCTGATGTGTATGTATGCGAAACAACCGCATTCGGCGAAGTATAGGATTTTGTTGTGCCATCGCCAAAGTCCCACATCCAGCCTGCAATGGGGCCTGCACAGGTGCTCATATCCGAGAAATGCATCGAACGGTTCTGGCAGGCAGTGTTATCATTGATTGCAAAATCGCTGGTGATGCATGGTAAACGCTTCACCGAATCGGTTACTGAACTAATGCAACCATGCTGATTTTCAACAGTGAGTGTAGTCATATACAGCCCGGCATTCGGGTATGAGTGGCTTACATTCGGATTGGCGGGAGCATTGACAGTAACCGAAGTCCCATCACCAAAATTCCATGTCCATCTGGTTAAATTGCTTCCCGATGTCTGATCCTGCATTTCAACCATATCGTTGCAGTCGCCACCGGTATATGCGAATTTTGGATTCGGCAGTGCCACAATCTCAACCTGCTTGTAAATAGTGGTTGTACACAGCGACGGTGTTGTGGCTGTCATCGAAACTATGTATGTTCCTGATTTCGAGAAGGTGTGAACAGGATGCCTTAAGTTCGACTGATTAAGTATTCCGGTATTTGGGTCGCCGAAATTCCATGTATAGAAGGCGATTGAATCAACAAGCGGCGGCAGTAACATAGGTGAGAACTGCGTGGTATCGCCGAAACAGGTTTCGGCAAAATTGAAAGTCACATTCAAACCGGAGGGTACAAACACAGGCTTGATAACAGTGCTTGTGCAACCCAGCGAATTGGTAACAATCAGTTTCACATTATACCATGTATCAGTATTAACAAAGACATAGGTGGGATTCGGGAGCGTAGAATAGCTGCCGGGTTCAAATTCCCAATACCAGTTTGTGATTACCGATTGCTGTGCATAGGATGAATCGGAGAAAGATACCGATCCATGGTGGCAGGGCTCAGCGATATAGGTGAAATTTGCTACCGGCCCGGGTGCAACGCTAATGGCCATTGAAACCGAAGCCGAGCATCCTCCCTGGGTTCCTACAGTTAGCGAAACCTGGTATGTGCCTGTTACTGTGTAATTCCATACCGGATTCTGAAGTGAAGAAGTGTCATTCAATATTCCGGTTACACCAAAATCCCACGACCAGGAAGTAATTGGATCGCCATCAGGAACAAAGCTCTGGTCGCTGAAAATGGTTCCGGTGTTAACACAACTGTTCTCGCTCGTGAATTGTGCAACAGGATTTGTGTGAACCGTAATGTACTGGTTGTCAGAATTTGTGCAACCATTGATATCGGTTATCACCAGCTGAACATTATAGGTGCCGGCTGCAGCGTAATTATGGCTCGGATTGGCCAGGGTGGAATGAGGCGTTCCATCGCCGAAATCCCAGTCGTAGCCTGCGATATCTGCAGGATTGGTTACAGTTGTGTCGATCGTTAATGTTACAGGGGTGCCGATACAGGCATTAATATTGCCGGCAATGGCAACTGTGGTTGGAACGGTTACGGTTATATTTTGGCTGATTATGTTAGTACAACCATTCACATTCTCAACCTCCAGCGTTACTGTGTAAGTGCCGGGCTGATTGTAAATATGCTGCGGATTTTGCATCGTGGAAGTATTGCTCCCCGAACCGGGATCGCCAAAATTCCAAAGCCATGAAACAATGGTCGATCCTCCTGAGGCTTGTGACTGGTCGGTGAACTGAGCCGGCTGACCCGGGCAGTTGCCTTGTACACTGAATGCAGCTACAGGTGCAAAGCCAATCGTTACCTGCAGGCTGTAATCGTCTTCACAACCCGTGGTGGTGGTAATATGCAGGCTGACATTATAAGTGCCTGCTATTGAATAAATATGGTCAATGTCGGGATTGGCCGGAGCGTATATCGTTGTATCGCTGCCGTCGTCAAATGTCCAGTGCCATGAATTTATAGTTCCGTTTGGTGTGGACGACATATCATTGAACGAAACCGGCTCACCGCTGCACGAAAGAGCTGATGCTGTGAAAAGTGCCAGAGGAGCCTGGGTTACACTTACATTGCGGATTTTCGTGTTTATGCAGCCACTGGTATCAGTAATGGTTAGCGTTACGTTATAGAAGCCCGGAGCCACATACACATGGTATGGATCGGCATCAGCAGAAGTGGAGCCGTCACCAAATTGCCAGAACCAGGTAGCGGTTGCAGCCATATTTACTGAAACCGAACTTACGAAATGAACGGTATCGCTGGCACATCCTGAATTAAATGTGAAGTCAACAATTGGGGCTGCGTTAATAACAACAGTTTTCACAATGGTATCATAGCAGCCGTTTATATTTCCTGCAACCAAAGTAACCGTATAGGTTCCACCCATTGAGAATGTATGCTGCGGATTCTGCAGTACCGAAGTATTAGCGGCTCCGGCGTACATATCCCCAAAATTCCAGTGCCAGTTACTGATGGTGCCACCTTGCGAAAGATCGGTGAATTGAACCGGGCTGCCGGTGCACGACCCCTGCGAACTGAAATTTGCCAGCGGGCTTTGAAGCACACTAACCGGCATTGAATGGCTATCGGAACAACTATCATTCGTCATAACAGTAAGCACGACAATGTATTGTCCATATGTTGCGTAAGTGTGGGTAACATTCGGATTGCCCGGATAAGTGACAGTTTGAGTTGTACCATCACCAAAATCCCAGGTCCATTCAACGATATATCCCAGCGGAGCAACTGCATTGCTGGTAAACTGAATCGCATTGCCTGAGCATGAAGGCTGGCTGCTGGTGAAGTTTGATACAGGCGGCGGGACAATTGTTACAGTATGAGCTGCCGAATTTGCGCAGCCATTGGTATCGGTAATTGTAAGGCTCACCAGGTAATTTCCGGTTGTGGCATAAATATGTCCCGTTTGTTGCTGGTTCGATGTGTATCCGTCGCCGAAATCCCAGTACCAGCTGGCAACATTGGCAACCACTACAATGGCTGTCGGGCTGAAGAGTGTTGATGAACCTGAGCAGGTCTGGGTGGCTGTAAAATCAACAGAAGGTGCTGCGCTGATGATAACAGGAATCACAACTATATCGGAACATCCGTTCGATGTGGTCACTGTAAGGGTAACATTGTAAGTGCCGGTTGCTAAATACTGGTGTTCAGGATTTTGCAGAGTAGAAGTATTGGCAACGCCTGATGCAGGATCTCCGAAGTTCCACATCCAGGATGTTACATTTCCGCCACCGGCAAGCTGCGAAAGATCGGTAAATTGGGTGAGGTTTCCCGCGCAATTGTGTTCGAACGAGAAATTGGCTACCGGTGCAGGATTTATTACAACACTGTTGGTAACTTCGGCAGTACAGCTGTCGCTGTTGGTAATTCTTAACGTCACATTGTAAGTCCCCGAAACCTCATAAGTATGCTGAACATTTTGGTTGTCAGGATGATTGATTATCAGCGTATCGCCATCTCCAAATATCCATTCCCAACGGTGAATATATCCGGCAGGAGCGTAACTCTGGTCAGTGAATTGAACCGGTGAATCTTCACACAGCCAGTCGTCGGTATCAAAATTGGCGACAGGCAATGGATTCACGGTAATATCGTGTGAACCTGAAACTACGCAACCGGTTGTGTCGGTAATAGTTAGCGTCACATGGTAAAGGCCTGGCAACGTATAGGCATGCGATGCATACATATCAAAGCTGTTAAGGCCGTCGCCAAATTCCCAGAACCAGGTTTGTACGGCACCGGCATTGATGGAGGTCGTGTCAGGAATAAAATGGGTAAGTTCGTCAATGCAGGTATAAGTATGGGTGAATTCAACAACCTGCGGAGGCAGAATAACAACAGGCTTAACAATGGTATCGGTGCAGTTGTTGAAATTGCGCACCACATGGGTTACCATATAGGTGCCGGGTTCGGTGAAAACATGTATCGGATCCTCAATGTCGGAATTGTTGTCAATGCCCGAAACCGGGTCACCAAAGTTCCACCACCATTGAACAGTATTTCCCGGTCCGTTGGCAAACGATGCATCAAAAAATTCAACCACAGTCGATGCACACTGGCCGTTATAATAGAAGTTAGCAACAGGTGCCGGAATTACATTCACGGGCATAATGATGGAGCTTTCGCATCCGAACGAATTGCGGATTGTAAGCGTTACATTGAAAACTCCGGCTGTATCGAACAGATGCCTTACATTGGGATCGTCGGGGAAGTTTATTGTATCGTTGGGCGAGCCGTCGTTATAGTCCCAAACCCACTGTTCGATGTACCCGTACAATGTAAACGAAAGGTCTTTAAACTGAACTTCTTCGTTTGAACAATTGGGGACACTCGTGGCAAACAGGGCAGTCGGTGGTTGCGAAACATACACGTCGTGAACCACTATCCTTACATAGCCTGTGGTATCAGTAGCTGTTAAACGTACAGGATATGATCCCCATCCGGTAAAAATATGTGAGGGGTTCATCAGTAGCGATGTACCGCCATCGCCAAAATCCCAATGCCATGAAGCAATGGCTCCGATGTTTGTTGCAACCGGGTCAACCGTGAATTCAACCGATTCGTGTTCACACGAAGCGCCCCAGGTAAAATCAATGCCGGGAGTAGGATCAAAGCTCAGGATCATATGATCGTTGTCTTCACCGCAAGTGCCTATGCCATCGCCGGTAAGGGTCAGAACCACCGAGCCAAGCGCATAATCGGTTGCACTCGGATTATAGAACGGGTTGATCAATATTGAATTGCTGAATGTACCGCTACCGGAGGTAGTCCATTGCAACGCCGTAGTATTGGAAGCAGTAGCGCCGGTTACCTGGAAATTGCAGGCGTTGCAGATAACAGCATCGGGGCCGGCATCTACAACCGGATAAGGTGTAATGCTTAGCAGCATATCGTCGGATACCGATCCGCACAAAGTGTTGAAAGCTGTAAGTGTAAGGGTTACATTGCCCAGCAGAATATCGTTTGCTCCGGGAATGTATCCTGCATAAAGCGATGCAGGATTGATGAAAGAGCCGTCACCCGAGGTTGTCCATTGTACCGAAGTATATTGCATCGCGCTTCCGCTGAGCGAAGCATGGTCGTTCTCGCATATGTTCATGTCAGGGCCTGCAGCAGCGACTGGTATTTCGTTTATGGTGATCATGCCGCTCATAACCGAATGGCAGCCGGTAAACACATTGGTTGCCTGAACTGTATATATTCCCGGTGTCTGAGTACCGAATGATACCGGGCTGCCGGTGCCCGAAACTACATTGCTGGTTGCAATTCCGTTATAGTAAAGCTGGTAGTTAACGCCAATTTCTGATCCGTCAATTCCCAGGTTGGCAGTTCCGCAGTTTACACCTGCAGGAGTGAGATTAAACACCAGCGGATTGTTCACCATCACTGCCGACCCGGTCATAGTGGCCTGGCAACTGAATACAGATGCGCTGGCAAGTGCAGTGTAGGTTCCTGATAAATTCTGCACTCCGAAATTAAGTATGCCGCCCGTTCCGGCAAGGGTATCAACAGGGATCACGCCATTCAGCATCAGGATATAATCAGTACCTGTATCGGAACCGTTTAGACTGATGGCCGAACCTGAGCAAACTATCCCCTGTGGGAACACGGCATAAGCCGAAGGTAATGGCAGATAGGTTGTTGAATCGTTCATCACAGCAGTGCATCCCGTAACATTGTTGGTGGCAATTACTGTATAGACGCCTGCAAGCCATTGCGGGCCAAAGTTTAGTGCGTTACCTGTGCCTGCAAGCGGAGCTCCTACCGGAGTTGTGCCGTTAAACAACTGGTAGCTGATGCCGGCCTCAGAGCCTGAAAGACCAATTGATTGCCCAACGCAAAGTGTTCCTGATGGAGCCAGGTCATATGCAAAAGGCGCAGGATTAATCACAAATGAGCCATTCATGAGAGTTTGGCAGTAATTGCTCTGGCTGATGGCGAGTATCGTATAAGTGCCGTCGGTAGTCTGCGAACCAAAATCAACAGGGTTGCCGGTACCGGGAATGGTGTCAATATGAATAACGCCATTCAGTATCAGTACGTAATCGATCAGAAGTTGTGAACTGCTGAGACCGATTGAGGAGCCGGGACATCCCGATCCTGCCGGTATAACCGAATAAAGGGTAGGCTGGTCGTATATGGTGGCGCTGTCGGCCATAACCGAATAGCAGCCGGTTGCCGGATTGGTGGCGATAACGGTATAAGTGCCGGGAAAAATCTGGATGCCGAAATTAATCGGGCTTCCGGTGCCTGCCACCGGTGAACCCACATTTATCATGTGATTCCAACGCAGTTGGTAACTGATACCGGCTTCGGAACCGGTTAACCCGATGGTTGCACCGGGGCAAAGTATTCCTGCCGGAATTACTGAATAAACAGCCGGAGTCGGATTCATAAACACCGATCCAAGCATTGCAGCCTGACACCCGGTTGCAGGGTTTATGGCAATAATATCATAGGTTCCAAGTCCGTATTGAGGTCCGTAATCCAGAAATCCTACTGTGCCGGTTCCGGTCAGTGTATCAATGTTTACACCGTTAAGACGGAGAATATAGAGTAATCCGGCTTCAGAACCGTTGAGCCTCAGTATGGTACCAGCACATTGCTGACCCGTAGGAGCCATGGTGAAAAGTACCGGATCGGGATTTACCGTTACGATGTAATTCGATGATGTTCCGGCACAGCCGTTGGCAGTTGGGGTGATGGTGTAAGTGGCGGTCCCGGGTATGCTGGTTGAATTCGTAAGCACCTGGTTAATCACATTGCCACCGCCGGCAGCAAAACCGCTGATAAACGGATCGCCTGTTGCTGTCCATGAAAATGTGGAACCGGCAACATTCGATGTGAGTGGTATCCAAGTATTGAATCCGGTGCATATTGACTGGAGCAGTGGCCCGCTGGTAATATATGCCTGTGGATTGACAATCACCGTGTAATTGGTAAGAGCCCCAACACACCCGTTGGCTGAAGGAACTATTGAATATGTAACTGTGCCGGGAGTGTTGCCCGGGTTAACGAGCACCTGATTGATAACATTGCCCGAACCTGCTGAATATCCGGTTATTCCGGCGGTTCCACTAGCAACCCAGGTAAATGTGGCGCCTGCAACATTTGAAGAAATTGCAATAGCCGACGAACTTCCCGAACAAATGGTTTTGGTAAGCGTAGCGTTGTTGACTACCGGATTGGGATAAACCGTTACAACATAGGTGACGGGATTCCCGTTGCAGCCATTGGCCGTTGGAGTGATTAAATAGGTAACAGTACCGGGCACTGAGGCGCTTGTGCTGATAGTTTGCGAAATTACATTCCCGTTTCCGGCTGAATATCCGCTTACTCCAGTTGTTCCCGATGCCGTCCATGAAAAAGTTGTTCCTGATTGTGTTGAACTGAGCGAAATTGTTGCCGTTGTGCCTGAACAAACGGTGTTGGTAGCCGAAGTAATTACCACATCAGGCAAAGGATTTACAGTGACAGTATAAGTATATGGATCAGTGGTACAACCATAGTTTGATACCTGTATTCCGTAATAGACAAAATTCACTGAAGCATCGCCGTTTGTCAGGGTCTGATTTATATTTTTTGTAGTTCCCGAGGTCGGAATGATTCCTGTAACATTTCCGGTGTGGGTTGCATTCCAGCTTACGGTTGAAGTATTTGGCGAAGTAGTTAAGGTTATATTTACGTTATCGCCTGAGCAAATGGTTGATGCCAGCGATGCATTGGTAAGCGTAACAGGCGGGGTTACTTCGACCTGTGCTGATACTACAGGCCCGGCAACGCCTCCGTACCAGGGTGTAATCCAGTAAGTAATGATATGGTTAGCCATGCTTGAATTGACAAGTACCTGCGAAATAAGGTTGCCCGACCCTGGGGCTTGTCCCGAAATTGAAGCCGGTCCCGTTACTGTCCAGGTGAAAGTTGCCCCCGGCACACTCGACGACAAGTGGATAATTGCCGTATCACCTGAGCATATGATCTGGTAAGCGGGAACTGATACGCCTGCTGGACCAACTGTAATGGTGATAAGTGCCGGTGCCGAAAGCGTTGAAACAACATCGGTAATAGAATAAGGTATGGATATGACACCAATAAATGCAACATTCGGGGTGAAGGTCACCTGGCCGGTTGCATCTGCCACGAAAACGCCGATGCCTGGTAAGCTGTAGGTTTGCTGAAATCCCGGTGTTGCCGGATCGAGATCGACCGATGCCGGATTGATCGCAAAGTCAGTGGCAATATCATTTGCCAGTACATTAATGCTTGCAGGAGTTGTATTTGAAGTGAGAGCAGCATCATTATTTGCAATCGGAGCGCAGGTATCACAAATAATCTGTACTGCCGGTGAAGCCGGACTATTGCACCCGCTTATATTATTTACAGCAAAGAGGTAGTATGTTCCCGAAGGTGCAGCCGTCGGATTTGAAACCAGCGTTGCCGGTGTGGGATTGGTTGCCGAAGTGTACCACACGTATGTTGTACCAGCTACCGGGGCCGGTTGCACGGTTGTAAGATCGCCGGTTTTGAACGGACATGGCCTGATAATGAGCGGCGACGGGTTGGGCGTTTGAGTTACTGTAATATTAAGAGGTGCTGATGCCGGTCCGTTACCACAATTGGCATTGTAAAGCACAACGGCAAGCGTTCCCGAAACAGCAGTTGAATCAATGTCAAACGTTATGGAAGGAACAGCAGTAGTGTCAACAGTTCCGTCAGGCAGATACCAGATGTAAAGATCAGTCGAAAGCTGGGCCGGAATTGAATAGGTTACGCTAGTTTGTCCCTGGCACACCTGCGAAGGGCCGCTTGGCACGGGTGCAGCCGGAGGCGTGCGGTGAACTGCAACGGTAAGTCCGGCAGGGCCATTGGTAAGATAATACCACCATGAATTATGTGTGAGCGTATCCTGTGAACCAGTGTATCGCCATGGATGACAACCGGTTACTGTGCCTCCTGTAGGATACAGGCAGCCGGTTAGGTTTGTTGAGCCGCCTAAATTTACATCGTCCCAATAGATGGGTAGAATGGATGGCCCTGACAAAGAAGGTCTTATCAGGTCAACTTTTATTCCAAAACGATTATCTTCAACATCGTACAATGGCAGATTAGTAAGCCCGTTAAGGTAAGTCATGTCCATACTGTAAACTGCACCGTTTTGCACAACAGCGCCAAGGCCGTTTATGCCGTTCCAGTGAATGGTATCCCATACATTACAACTGTCGTCGCCAATTACTGCCTGTTGTATGGTAATATCTTCGGGACCCGCACCTGAGGGCAGCACATCAATGTTCACAGTGAGTGTGCCGCGCCTTGTGACTTTCACCAATATATCTACCGAGCCATCACTGCAGTGTGGTTGGGTTGTTACATCGCATATCCTTCCAAGTGCTCCTGAAATATAAACATTGGTATCCGGATCGTTTAAAAACAATTTGTACTGTGGAATAACGGTGCCGTTTCCCATGATCGACCTGCGGTCAATAGCCCATGTACCGGTATTGGCTGTGCCATACTGGTTGCAGTAAACCGTGAAAACGCCTCCTGCAAAACCATTGCAGTTAAAGCGGGTAACAATGCTGTCGGTAGTAAACGAATAAAATGAGGCATAACTTTTTCCACCAGCTGCTGCCGATGTAGTTGAAGAGCTCAGCTGCCAGGCTTTGCTCCATAAGCGCCCGTCAATAGGCGTGGTACCGTTAGCTACGGTGAGGTCGAAATAAGTTAATGCCCGGCCGTCAATATCAATGGGAGCATTATTTCTCGAAAATTCAATATAGTAATTGCCGGCAACAGTCGGAGTAAACGAAAGCGGAGTATAACCTGCCGGTACCGAACCCATAATATTGGGGCCGGCCTGTGCCTGTGCCATTGTTGAAATAAAACCGGCACCTGCAGTAGGCAAAGCTGCCATACTGAAACCGGCTACCACATTATTTGAAGGGTCTTTAATCTGAAACTGAAGATCGTTGAGTACCGAATTTCCGTAATTTGTTGCCGATCCGAAACCGAAATACACTGTTTCAACTGCAGGGTTGTCAATGTAGAAATAAAGGCGATAATCGGCTGAACACCCTAACTGGGCAAAAGGAACACGAAATTGTGTTAAGTCGTTGTCGAAATAGAGTTTGCAATACTGCGTGCCGGGACCTACTGCAGGTTCGAGTTGTTTAGTACCCTCGGCAAATACTGCTGCAAACGGAAATATGACCAACAGAAGAATGATGGAGAAAAACTTCGGTGCCGCTTTGAAACCACAAATTGAATGTCCAAAATTTTGAAGAAGCCTTTTAGCCGCTTTTTCGGCACAAGAGCCGATGCTGCAAATGCATAGCATTGTTGAGCGTACAAGTGATGTCATAGTCCCTGCAGTTTAATCTATGTTGCGGTTTTGCCGGATATTGACCTGGCGAATACCTATAATTTCTTATCTATTAATAGCTTGTTGCCAGATTGGTAATAGGAAAGGCATAAAAAATTGTATCTCTGTAAATCCGATGATTTTAAAGGGGAAAATTCTCACTGCCGGCAACTTAAATTCAGAGCGGGAGCATACAGGATAAACTTGAAGCGATTTTGGGCAAATGTTACTGAAATAGATACATTTGCATAGGCAATCTTTGCCGTTCACATCTACAATTTGAGCAAGAAATGGAAAAATACCTGGAGGAAATTACAAAGCCTTTTTCGGCAGGCCAACCACGAAAAGAAGCACTTAGCCGCTTACTGGGTTTGCTCGACCTTACAACACTCGATGGGACTGATAATCCTGAAAAAGTAAATGCTTTGTGCAATAAAGCTCTCAGCTTTTCGGCCAATGGATTTCCTTCGCCTGCTGCAGTTTGCGTTTACCCGCCATTTGCAGCGCTTGTTTCAGCGAAGCTTTCAGGTAGTGGAATTTTCACCGCTTCGGTAGCCGGCGCCTTTCCATCAGGGCAACTGCCAGTGCATCTGAAAGTTGCTGAAGCAGATTATGCCGTTGCCCACGGTGCTGATGAAATTGACATGGTGATTTCGCGCGGGACTTTCCTGGCCGGTGACTATAATACCATTGTGGATGAAGTTGCTGCAATGAAAATGGCCTGCGGCAACGCGCACCTCAAAGTGATCCTTGAAACAGGCGAACTTGTAACTCCCGGGAACATCAGGCTGGCATCACAACTGGCGATTGAGGGCGGCGCCGATTTTATTAAAACAAGTACCGGGAAAATGCAGCCTGCAGCCACACCCGAAGCCATGGCGGTGATGCTTGACGCAATAAAAGAACATTTTGAAAATACCGGGGTAAAAATCGGTATTAAACCTGCAGGAGGGATTTCCACACCTGAACAGGCTCTTGTTTACTATGCTCTTGTTTCGGATAAACTTGGTGATGAATGGCTGAAAAAAAGCCTTTTCAGGATTGGCGCCAGCCGCCTCGCCGACGCCATTGTGAACGAACTTTCAGACGATAAATAGTACCTTGCCTGCTGAAGGCAGAACATAATCACTGATTGACAAATAATTACATGACCTTGGCAGGCAAAAAGATAATTATACTCCTGATGCTGCTCCCGGCGATGGTAAAGGCCCAGACCGCCCTTGACACCGCTGTGAATTTTACTGTAAAAGATGTCCATGGTGTAACTCATAAGCTGAACGAGTATCTTGAACAGGGGAAACTGGTAGCTGTTGATTTCTTCACAATCACCTGCGGGCCTTGTGTAACATCTGCTCCGGAGATAAACGCTGCATACGAACATTTTGGCTGCAACGGCGGCAATGTGGTTTTTCTTGGAATAAACTGGGGTGCAACCAATGAACAGGTACTCCAGTTTGGCGAAACCTACGGCGCTTACTACCCTTCGGTCAGCGGCCTGGAGGGCAACGGAAATCATGTTGTAGCCGATTACCAGGTACTTTCGTATCCAACTGTTATACTAATTGAACCCGGAGGCGCTATTTGCGAACAATACATCTGGCCGCCTTCGGTAGCTCATCTCGACAGTGTGGTTGCCTCGCACGGAGGAATCGCAATGCCTTGTAATACAGGACTTAACAAGGAAACAGGCAGCAGCATCTCAACGATAAAAGTATTCCCGAACCCGGCAACTGAGTATGTCAATGTTGAGACAAAGGAAAAAAGTAATCTGTCGGCACTGTTGATAAATATGCTAGGTGTTGCCGTAAGACAATGGCAGATTTCAGCTTTCCAGGTTGAAGTTTCGCGCCTTTCGCTCAAAGGAATTGAACCTGGATTTTATCAACTCTTCCTGAAAAAGCATGGCATGATAATTGGAACAACAGCTTTGGTAATATCAGGCGGAAACAAATAGAAATGAAGCTGATACAGAGCTTAACTACCTTCCAGAAATTAAGTTAGAAAAACATCAAGAAGTAATATCCGATGAAAACCAAGGCTCCATTTTCACTTTTAGTTATCGCATTTGTGACGATGTTCGCTGCAGGATGCGAAATAATAGAGGACCCTGAAGGTACTGACGATCCCCGCGATAACATGACCGGTACCTGGCAGTTTATCGAAAATTCGGCAAAAAGCACACAATCCCTGAGCTATACGGTTAACATCTCCAAAGACCCTGATAACAGCAGCCAGGTAATCCTTGAAAACTTTTGCAATCCCGGCACCTTTGATGTCCAATCGGTTGGCATCGCTACCACCAGCCAGATTGTTGTAACCGAACAAACACTTTCGAACGGATGGACAGTTAAGGGCTCAGGAAAACTCGAGGGCACCGAAAAGATGAAGTGGACCTATTCCATTACAGCCGGCGGCGACATTGAGGAATATACTGCCGAAGCAACAAAACTGTAAAATCACGAAGCGACAACCTATTTTTCCGAAGGCTTTTTCAGCGTATTTCCACCTTGCTCTTTCGTTTCAGGTTTGGATTGTTTTGCAGGCGGTTTTTCGTGGCTGCCCCTCGTTTCGGCCTCCATCTCCTCAATCCGGTTTATTACATTGGTATAAATTTCATCCAGATCGTCAACGTGGAGCAAGTAATAGTCAAGGCTCTGATCAAATTGCTCCGGTGTAACATCGTGGTTGGCAAATAGTTTCAGGTATTCGGCACGGGTATATTTTTTCAGGTCGGCCGGGTTTGCCGGACGGTTGTTGCCTGTACGCATTATCGCCTCTTGCAAATGGATGTCAATTAAAATGCCAGTCATCTGTTTTTTAGAAAGTACACCCTTGGGCCGCGGGGAAAATAATCCTCCGTTATCGCAAGCCTGGATCAGCAGCAATGCCGGTATCAATAACCAAAATAGCCTGAAATGTGTTGTGGGCACAATAATTGCGATCGTTATTTAGCAGGATTTTGCTTGCTGTACTGTTCGTTGAGTTCCTTAATCACGCTGTTGGTGATGTCGAGGGTATCGTTGGCATACAGAATGTTGCCGCCTTTGGTAAAGCCTAATATGTAGTCGAATTTGTATTTATCGTTATAGCGTTTCAGGAAATTCATTACCGAATCAAGTACAACAATATTCATATCTATTTGGTTTTGCTGCAGTTCGGCAGCATAACGGTCACGGAGTTCAAGTATGCTTTGCTGGTTTTGCTGCAACTGAGCATAAATTTCCTGGGCACTTTGATCCGAAAGGGCTTTTTTCTCAACCTGCTGCTGAAAATAACCGGCATCTTTTTCAAAAGCTTTCTGTTTGGCGGCAATTTCGCCTTCGAGCCGTTTGGTTTTTCCGGCTAGCTCATCCGAAAGTTTTGTAACAAGGTCATAATGAGTAAGAATGCTGTCGTTATTTACAAAAGCCACCTTCATGGTTCCGCTGCCGGCTTTTTCAAGAGTTTTTGAAATATCAGCACCCTGGTTGTGATCTTTCCTGCTGAAAAAGAGAACATAGAGTATAGCAAGGGCAAGGAATAGCAGTATATTCAGGGCGAGCAGTAATTGTGTTTTATCAGTCTTACGCGGATGGAGTTCGGTTTTTGATTCGGTTTCGGGCTGGATATTTTGTTCAACAGGTTCAACAGGGTTTTCGGGAATGTTGATAGCGTTTTCAGAAATGGAATTCTCGGTCATGATGTTTTAATTAAGGGAGTAAAATGCAACAACCTGATCTGTTGCCGATCAGGTTGCGAAAGTAATAAAATTAAGCTGCCTAATTACCCACTTCCGACATAAACTTGATGCGTACAAGCCTTATTTCTTCTTCCGAAAATTCGTTTTCGCCCAGTTCAATAAGAGCATCATGTATAGAATCGGTTTCGGCGTCGTGGAAGTACTCCAGAATTTCTTCCTGGTGGTATGGATCTATATTCTCGTTCAGGTAGTAATTCAGGTCAATTTTTGTGCCGGATGCCACAATACTTTCAATCTCCGAAAGAAGTTCGTCTGAAGTAAGGTTTTTGGCAACGGCAATGTCTTCGAGCGATATTTTACGGTCAATATTCTGTATGATATAAACCTTGAGGCCTGATTTGTTCACCACCGACTTCACCACCATATCCATTGGCCTGATAATTTCGTTTTCTTCGACATAAGTGGCGATAAGTTCGAGAAACGGCTTGCCGTATTTTTGTGCTTTCCCTGCACCCACACCGGTAATTCGCTGCAGTTCGTCCATGTTGATGGGGTACTGTATTGCCATATCTTCGAGCGAGGGGTCCTGGAAGATGACAAATGGCGGCAGGTTTTCTTTGCGGGCAATTTCCTTGCGGAGGTCCTTGAGCAGCGAAAACAGGGTTTTATCGGTGGTGCTGGTGCGGGCACCGCCGGCGGCCAAAAGTTCGTCGTCTTCTGCTTCTTCAGGGTCGGCATCCTGAGCAACAAGGATTGAGTAAGGCTTTTTAAGAAACTTCTGCCCTTCAGGAGTGATTTTTAAAATTCCGTAATTCTCAATGTCTTTTGTAACAAGCCTTTCGATCAGCATCTGGCGGATAACACCATCCCAGAAACGCTCGCTGCTTTCCATGCCTTTGCCAAAAAATTCCAATTCGTTGTGCTTGTACTGCTTAATTTGGGCGGTAACTTTTCCGATCAGGATATTGACAATATGCTTGGCTTTGGTCTGCTGCTTGGTTGCCAGAATGGTTTCAAGGGCTATTTCAACCTGTTCACGGCCGTCAATCTTGGTTTTCGGGTGAAGGCAGTTGTCACAGTTGCCGCAGTTTTCCTCATAGTAAATTTCGCCGAAATAATGTAGCAGTTGTTTACGCCTGCACATTGACGATTCGGCATACGAAACTACTTCCATGAGCAGTTGGTTGGCAATTTCCTGCTCGGCAACGCCTTTGTTTTTACTGAATTTTTCAAGTTTTTCGATGTCGTCGTAACTGTAAAATGCCAGGCAGTTGCCTTCACCGTCGTCGCGCCCCGAGCGCCCTGTTTCCTGGTAATAACCTTCGAGGCTTTTAGGCATGTCGTAATGAATCACAAAACGAACATCGGGTTTGTCAATTCCCATTCCAAAAGCAATGGTGGCAACAATTACGTCCACTTCTTCCATCAGGAACTTATCCTGGTTGGTAACGCGGGTTTGTGAATCGAGTCCGGCATGATATGGCAGGGCTTTTATTCCGTTTACCTGCAGTGTTTCCGAAAGTTCCTCCACCTGGCGGCGGCTCAGACAATAAATGATTCCCGACTTGCCCTGGTTCATTTTTATGAACTTGATAACCTCCTTGTTTACGTCTTCGTTTTTCTGACGTACTTCGTAGTAAAGGTTCGGACGGTTAAAGCTTGATTTATAGAGCGATGCTTCCTGCATGCCTAAGTTTTTCAGAATGTCCTGCTGTACTTTTGGCGTTGCAGTAGCGGTGAGAGCCATCACCGGAACATCCTGACCGATGCTCTCGATAATAGGCCTCAGGCGGCGGTATTCGGGCCTGAAATCGTGTCCCCATTCCGAAATGCAATGTGCCTCGTCAATGGCGTAAAATGAGATGTTAATATCTTTAAAGAAAGCAACATTTTCATCTTTTGTGAGCGACTCGGGCGCTACATAAAGAAGTTTTGTATTGCCTTTAATAAGGTCTTCTTTTACTTCGGTAATTTCGTTTTTAGATAAGGATGAATTCAGGAAATGCGCTATGCCGCGGTCGGTGCCAAATTGCCTGATGGCATCAACCTGGTTTTTCATAAGTGAAATTAGAGGCGAAATAATGATGGCAGTACCGGGCATTATTATGGCCGGCAACTGGTAACACATTGATTTTCCGCCGCCAGTAGGCATGATGACGAAGGTGTCGTTGCCTGCGAGTACATTGCGGATAATGTTTTCCTGGTTTCCTTTAAAACTCTCGAATCCGAAAATTTTCTTGAGCAGATCGTGGAGAGGATAGTCGGTGTAGTCTTCAGTGATTTTTTTTACTCTCATGTCAGTTAAGTTAGCAATTGCTTGCCCATTTCAGTTTCCGGTCAGCACTGTAATTGCCGCATATTACTGCTTAAATTTCTTGCGGCTCATTATATAAGTATTCCTGCCGGATTGGTTGTTCAACCCAATTATCTTTATTTAATCGATTTACATCCCGGAAAAAACCAGTCTGTAATGCTGATAAGCTAACATATTGGTTGGGCGATATTTAAACAAATACGCTTTTCAAAATGCCATGCTTTCTTAAGCTAAAGATAATATATTATGTTGCTTTTTCGTCACCCAAAAACATTTCTTTTTCAGCCAATTTTTCAAAAAACAGGCCATATATTTTATAATTGATTGATAATCAATATATCTTGTTCGCAATATTTTTTAAGAACCTGTTTTCTTTTTCGAAAAAGCGTGCAAAAGTATAATGAATTGTCCAAACAATTTCATTTATGTCTGAAAATCAGCAATAAAAGTCGCCATAAACCTGTCCGGAATCCTTTGCCAACGTAGTTCGTACAGTGCTGAAGACTTTACTAATGTAACACCGGGAGTATTTTATTGTTACCTTTGACCTTCAAAATCTATCACCGCGAAAGTGAAAACAGCAGAAGAGATCAGGCAGATCGCCCTTAACACCATTCGGGAGGAAACACAAGCCATTGAACACCTCTCGAACCTTGTGGACGATGATTTTGTGAAATGTGTGGAAATCATTTTCCTTTCAAAAGGGCGGGTGATAGTTACGGGAATTGGCAAAAGTGCGAATATTGCTGCCAAACTTGTTTCAACACTTAATTCAACAGGCACACAGGCCATTTTCATGCATGCTGCCGACGCCATTCACGGCGACCTGGGTATGATTGGCAAAGATGATATAATCCTGTGCCTTTCAAAGAGCGGCAACACGCCGGAGATTAAGGTATTAGCTCCGTTCCTCAAACTCATGGGCAATGTGCTCATTGCCATGGTAGGCAATCGCAACTCGTACCTTGCCAGGGAAGCTGATTACATTATTGATACTACTGTTGAGCGTGAAGCCTGTCCTAATAACCTTGCGCCAACCAGCAGCACTACCGCACAGCTTGTTATGGGCGATGCGCTGGCAACGGCACTGCTCGAATGCAGGGGATTTACTGCCGGCGATTTTGCCCGATACCATCCCGGTGGCGCCCTGGGTAAAAAGCTTTACCTCCGCGTTTCGGATGTTTATGTGCACAACGAAAAACCTGAAGTAAAACCTGAGGACGATATTCGCACCGTTATCCTCGAAATTTCGTCGAAGCGGCTTGGCGTTGCAGCAGTAATTGACAACGGTCAGCTCATCGGCATCATCACCGATGGCGACCTCAGGCGTATGCTTCACACCCATGATTCGTTTGCCGGGCTCACAGCAAAGGATGTGATGTCGGTGAACCCGAAAACCATTGGCCACAGTGCTATGGTTTCCGATGCCCTTGATATAATGCGGGCTAACAATATCACGCAGTTGCTTGTTGTGAACAATGGCAGCTATGCAGGTGTTATTCATCTGCACGATATCCTTAAAGAGGGTATTATCTGATTATTACCCAGTGATTTTACGTTTGAATTAATCCTTTCAATGTATGGGGAAGAAAGCCGACGAATTCAATGAATACCGGCAAAGGATGAACGACCGCATCCTGGCGGCCGACAGCAAAGTGCTGAAGCGCATTTTTAATGTGGACACCAATGCATACCTGCCGGGCGCCCTTGATGTTAAAACCAAGGAGATGATGGGTCTTGTGTCGTCGCTTGTGTTGCGTTGCGACGATTGTGTTAAATACCATATCGGAAAATGCCGCGATAACGGAGTTACCGAAGACGAATTCATCGAAATACTGGGGATAGGAACTTTAGTGGGAGGCACTATTGTGATTCCTCATGTGCGCAGGGCGCTTGAATTTTGGGACGATTTATCACAATAGGCACATTGTTTGATTAACGGGTAGCTATGACATTTTTCTACAAATTCAGCAATAAAACTCCGGCGCTCAGGATGGTATTTTTTACTGCCTTGCTGCTAAGCGCCGCATTGCTGTTTTCGCAGGAAGTTACTAAGATTACCGGCATGGTTACCGATGCTGCCACCGGCGAACCACTTCCATTTGTAAATGTATATTTCAAAGGATCAACAGTAGGTGTTACATCAGGATTCGACGGCAGATATTCGCTCGAAACGCGTAAACCAGCCGATTCGCTGCTTGCTTCCTGCGTCGGCTACCATACAAAGAGTTATGCTGTTAAATTTCAGCAATTCCAGGTGGCTGATTTCAAACTTGCTCCTGTAAACATTGATCTCCCCGAGGTTATAATCAAAGCCGGCGAAAATCCTGCCGAAATTATACTCCGTAAAGTTATTGCCAATAAAAATATCAATGATCCCGCAAAGGTTGAAGAATATCGTTGCCAGGCATACACCAAGATGCAGTTTGATGTAAACAATCTTTCGGGGAAACTGCAGGAAAGCCGCATTATGAAACCATTCCGCTTTATTTTCCAGCAGATGGATACGAGCATTGTGAATGGTAAAGCTTACCTGCCGGTGATGCTTTCCGAAACCGTGTCGGACCTCTATTTCAGGTATTCGCCGCGTAGCCGTAAGGAGATTATCAAAGCTTCGAAGATATCAGGGATCGAAAATGAAAGCATCTCGCAATTTGTGGGCTCATTGGCCCAGGAAGTAAATGTTTATGACAACTTTATCACCCTTTTTCAGAAAAATTTTGCCAGTCCAATAAATTCATCGGGTTTACTCTACTATCGCTACTACCTGGTTGATTCGGCGGCTATTGATGGTAAATGGTGCTACAACATCATGTTTAAGCCACGTTTTAAACAAGCCACTGCATTTACAGGCAATTTATGGGTGAACGATACCACGTTCGCAGTTAAAAAACTCGATATGCGCATTGTGAATGATGCCAATGTAAATTTTGTGAACGACTACATCATTTCGCAGGACTTCGATAAAGTGAGCGACAAACATTGGATGTTGACCAGGGAAAAGCAGATGGCGGATTTCAACATTTTTGAGGATGCGAAAAAAACCACCGGCTTTTATGGCACACGCACACTGGTTTATAGCGGACACAGTTTTGAGCCACCGCCTGATATTAAGATTTACACCATGCCAACCGACATCGTTGTATTAAACAATGCGGTGCTTCAAACAGATGATTATTGGTTAAAAACAAGGCCTGAAATGCTTTCGCACCGCGAGGAATCGATTTACAGGCTTGCCGATACACTATTGAAAATGCCGGTATTTAATACCTATTTTGATATCGCTCAAATGATCATGACAGGCTATTATGTGAAAGGTAAATTCGAATGGGGGCCTTATGCTTCGATCATCAGTGCCAATGCCAGCGAAGGAATGCGGTTGAGGGCCGGTGGACGCACCAGCAACGATTTCAGCAAAAGGCTGATGCTCGACGGCTACCTTGCATACGGCCTTGGCGATGAGCGCTTTAAATACAAAACAGGCTTTACCTACATGATTCAAAAAACACCCGATCGCGTTCTTTCGGGTTCTTATAAATATGATACCGAGCAGCTTGGATTGGGCCAGGATGCGCTCCGCGAAGATTTTTTCCTCAGTTCGCTGTTCCGCCGCAATCCGCAGGACAAACTTTCGCTGGTTGAAGAGGTGCAAGGCTCATACAAGCATGAATGGTTTACCGGTTTCTCAAACACACTAACCTTCAGTAATCGCAGGCTTTATAATATCGGTAAAACAGGTTTCAGCCTGTACGATCCTCAGGGGGGCAGCTATGAACCGCATTTCAGCCTCATCACTTCCGAGTTGTGCCTTGATCTTCATTACGGTTACCGCGAAAAAGTGCTGGCAGGCGAATTTGAACGTGTTACGGTAAGTTCACAGTACCCGGTATTGGATTTGCATTATGCCTACGGCATTAAAGGACTCTTCGATGGCGATTACGAATATCACAAAGCACAACTCCGCATCACGCAATGGTTCAACTTTTTATCGGCCGGCTGGTCTAAATATTCTATCGAAGCAGGAAAAGTGTGGGGCAAACTGCCCTATCCTCTCATGAAAATTCATTCGGGCAACGAAACCTTCTGGTTCGACGAATACGCGTTTAACCTGATGAATTACTACGAATTTGTGAGTGATGAATATCTCAATGTTATGTACTCACACCATTTCGAAGGATTTTTCCTGAACCACATCCCGGCAATAAGGAAACTGAAATGGCGCGAAGTAGTGCAGGCAAGGCTTGCCATGGGTAATACAACCAATACAAATTTGGTTTACAACTCGTTACCTGTTGGTACCTATTCACTTGGCAAGCCATATATTGAACTGGGCGCGGGTATCGAGAACATTTTCCGTTTTATCAGGGTAGATGGCATTTGGAGGCTGACCTATAATGACCATCCCAATACCAGCCCTTTCGGCATTATGGTTTCAATGAACTTTATTTTCTGACATATCGGCGGTTTGATTATTTTTGCGCCATCAGCCAATTACCTGAAGAATGTTACTGCGTACCGACAATATAGTTAAGAAATACCGCCAGCGTACCGTGGTTAACAATGTTTCGGTGCATGTTGAACAGGGAGAAATTGTCGGGCTGCTTGGGCCTAACGGTGCAGGAAAAACAACATCCTTCTATATTATTGTTGGTCTGATAAAACCCTTTTCAGGAAAAGTATTTCTTGACAAACGCGATATTACCACCGAACCGATGTACCGCCGTGCACAACTCGGCATAGGTTATCTGGCCCAGGAAGCATCGGTTTTTCGTACCCTCAGCGTTGAGGACAATATTAAAGCAGTACTTGAATTTACCGGTCTGTCGAAACAAGCACAAAAAGAGAAACTTGAGACCCTGATTGCCGAATTCGGGTTACAAAACGTGCGGAAAAGCAAGGGTATCCAGCTGTCAGGAGGCGAGCGCCGCCGTACCGAAATTGCACGTGCCCTGGCCACCGACCCTAAATTCATTCTGCTTGATGAGCCTTTTGCCGGCATCGACCCTATCGCCGTTGAGGACATCCAGCATATTGTTTCGAACCTCAAAACCAGGAACATCGGCATATTGATAACCGACCACAACGTTCACGAAACACTTTCAATAACCGATCGCGCTTACCTGCTTCTCGAAGGCTCGGTTATGAAATCGGGAACATCGGTTGACCTCGCCAACGACGAAGAAGTGCGCAGGGTTTACCTTGGCCAGAATTTTGAACTGCGCCGATAAATTTCAGCAAACCATTTCAGTAAATTACCTTCATTCCGGCATTATTCGCCGGGAATGGAACTCTTTACTTTGCCGGTAATGAGCGAAAGCAATATATAAAGTACAATAATAAGTGGGATAGCAACAAACCTGAAGAATATGATGAGCAGAAATGATGCGACCACCATGATATACCGAACCTGGTTGCTTTTCCAGGCAAGATTTTTAAATTTGAATGAGAACAGCGGAATTTCAGAAACCAGCAATGCGCTAAATATCAGGGTTAGAGCTGCAAGCACCCACCAGCTGGAAAGAAAAGCTGCTGCTCCTGCATAGGT